>NZ_NPJL01000056.1:0-368 GCF_002251325.1 Prevotella sp. P4-67 | reverse complement strand
AGACAAGCACATCCTATATTTGGCTAGATCACTAAAAACACGACAATCATTCTTATCTATATGGGAAAAATTAAAGGATTTCTCTTTGCCGTACGACACAGAGAAATCCTAATGACCGATTTGGGTTCAAATAAAATGGGCAAAGAGAACAAAAATGAAGTATTAAAGTTCCAAGAACCAGCACTTCAACGCAAGCAATCTTGCATTAAGCGCCTATCAGACGACCAAAAACGTATGATACTGCACGCACATCTGGTAAATGGAGTCAGTAAGGCAGAATTAGCAAGAGTTTTTGGCATCAGACGTGAGACTATTTGGAGATGGATTAGTACCTTTGCAGAAGGAAGCCAGCCTGTAGGTAAGCCTAA
>NZ_NPJL01000055.1:0-85699 GCF_002251325.1 Prevotella sp. P4-67 | reverse complement strand
TTGTAACTTCTCTTTCTGCAAATCGCCTAAAATAAGGCTAAAATAGACAGATAATAAAGGGTAAAACAGCTGTTTCTCCGTCATCAACTTTCAATTTGATAGTGGGTTTTAGTTTTTCAGTGCCCTCTTCACGGCGGGAGCCGTAAAGGGGCAAGTCGAAGACAATGCAAAGAAAAAACAGATGTTTTTTCTAATTTGCATTGTTGAGGCGACGCCTACCTTATCTATAGATAGCGCCAGCGGAGGCTCACGCAGAGTCGCCTCGATGATATAGGGGATTGCCCACCAGCCCTTAATGACAGTCCTTGAGCAGAAAGGCCATATAGAGCGGCAGGATGAGAGTCTGCGGAGCTGTGCCAATGTTCACATCACCCAGTTTGATGACACTCGATACATGATACTTGTCGGGGTTGCCAAGGATGGTCTTGGCGCTTTTGATGTTGCCGTTATTGGCTTTAACTTCTACCAGCGTACATTCGCCGTTGTATCTTGTAACGAAGTCAATCTCCAGGCCCGAATCCTTGCGGAAATAATAGAGCTTGCGATTCATTTTGCCGAAGATGTCGGCCACGAGATTTTCGAAGATGGCACCCTTGTATCCATAGAGATTGCCTCTCAGGATGTCGGCCGCAGTGCCCTGTTCAAGCATGCTGATGAAAAGGCCCGTGTCTGCCATATACACCTTGAACTGGTCGGTGATGGCGTTGCCGTCGAGGGGAAGTTCGGGCGTCGAGAGGTTGTAGCAGCGACGTATGATGCCGGCATCTTCAATCCATTGCAGACTGCCCTGATAGTTGCGGCCTCTGCCGCCAGGCCTCACGGTGGTGTAGGCGAACTTCTTGTTCTCCTTGCTCAACTGACGTGGTATCGACTCGAAACATTCCCGTATGCGTGGCTTGTCTTCCTGGGGTGCGTATTTCTGCATATCGACTTTGTATTCATCAACGATGGCTTGCTGCATATGCAGAACGGACTGCATGTTGTGGGTCTCCATAAACACGCTCACCGCTCTTGGCATTCCGCCGACAATGCAATACTGCAGCAGCAACTGTCGCATCCTCTCGTGGACAGCTTCCTGCACAGGAGTCCTTTGGTCCAGACAGCGTTGCAGATAGCCGATGGTCATATCGTTGATGCCATTGGCCCAAAGCCATTCCTCGAAATCCATAGGATACATGTCGATGATGGTCTCATAACCCACGGGGATAGGGCCTTCGGTCAACTCGCTGGTATGGTAACCGCTGACACCCAGTAGCGAACCAGTGCCGATGACATCGTATCTGCCGTCGGTCTTGAAGAATTTCAAGGCAGTGCGCGCACGTGGGCACTCCTGTATCTCGTCAAAGATGATGCAGGTCTTGCCAGGCACGAAGTTGCAATCGGGGATTAGGGTGGAAAGCGTCATACAGAGGATGTCGATGTCCAGACCACCCCCAAACACAGCCTTGTATTCCGGGTGTTGGAAGAAGTCGAGATAGACCACATGCTCATAGTTTTTGTGGGCAAAATCGAGCACTGAGTATGTCTTTCCACACTGGCGACATCCCTTAATGATGAGGGGCATCTTGTGCTCATCGTTCTTCCATTCTTTGAGATACTTCTCGATTTTCCGTTGAAACATTTGGCTCTTAGCGAATTAGTGGTTGTTAGTATTGTGACCGCGCACATTTTCCAAGGGACTTTTCTTGAAACCGCGCACATTTTCCAAGGGACTTTTTATGGATCTGCGCACATTTTTCAAGGGACTTTCCGCTGCAAAGATAAGACAAATTGGCGAAAAAGCAAAGAAAAATGGAGAAAAGACGGCCCGCCTGGGCAAAATAGTTACGCTCTCTGCCCTTATCGCTGTAGTCTGCCACAGCAGAGTGTGGCTGTCGCCATGTGCTCCAGTGGTCTCTGCGACCAGTCTGAGGGCTCTTGCAGGCAACGCCATTTATGCTGTTTCCACCGAGTAGCCCGCAACCCACTGCATATCAGCCCGTCGGCGGCGTGGTGACCATCGTGGCGGGCTCGTATCGTATGAACCGTGGGCTCGTGACATTTGATACGTGCTCTCGTGACGTAAGATACGCGCTCTCGTGCCTATTGATACGAGCCAGCCATCGTCACCGCAGCGACAGCCGCTGCCCTCTCGATATGGGCGAGGGTCTCTCTGCGCTCCAGCGGACTAACGGTATAAACGGCGAAGAGGCTGTCAGACTCTCTCGGTGAGATGGGTCTGGCAGCCTCTTCTATGGTTTAGGCTCTATAGGGAGCTGTAGGCTTACTTGGCGGCCTGCACCACGGGGATGCGGAACAGCTCGCTCCAGTTGTCGCTGTCTACGATTACCACGTCGAGCTTGCGCTCGGCGCCAGTGGTGTTAGAGGTAGCGCTGATGCGGAGTGCATCGAGGTTACCACCGGCTGTGAGCCATGCTGCGTCGCCTTCAACCTCGGTGTCAGTGCCTGCCTTGCATACCAGTGTCACGTAGCCGCCGTCGGTGGTCACGTAGAATGTCTTGATGTGCTCGGTGGTGTCGTCCTTGTCAAAGGTGGCTGCGAAGTTGAGGGTGGTCTTGTTGGCGAAAGCCTTGGTCTTGTTCTCGTCGGAGAAGAGCTTGAACATGGTGGCTCCGTTCATGGTCATCTGGTTGACGGTGATGTCTACAGACTGGTCGCCGGCAGTGATGGTGATGGTACCTGCGAGCATCTCGCTCATGCTGGGCTGGAGGTAGAACTCCATCTCCTCGCCGCTCTTGCCGCGGGCCTTGGTGATGACGAAGTCGGCGTCATCGCCCATCATGGCTGTTGCTGTGGCGTGCCAGCGGCTGGCGTTGGTGGTCACCTTGACCTTGACTACGGCCTTGTCGTTCTGGCCCATGTATGAATACATGCCGCTATACTCCTGCAACTGCTCTGACTCGATGCTGAGGGTCACGTTCTGGGGGTTGGCGCCCGCCTGTGTGACTGAGAACTCGAGTACTGATGAGCCTGCGAGCAGCTTGAATTTGGCAACGCGGTCGGCGGTAGATGTGTTGGCACCGGCGGTGACAGCTATCTCAGAGGTGCTCTTTACTGTGGCGATACACCATGACTGCTCGGTGACTTTCTGGATAGAGAGGTCGGTCAGCGGAGCGTCTGTCTGTATCTTGATAATCTGCTCGCTGAGTGCGGCGGGGTCTACGTCGAGGGCTGCATCGCTCTCGTTGACCAGGCTCACATTGTAGGTGGGTGCTGGTGCGGGGTCGTCACTACTCGAGCATCCGCTCATTGCCATAGATATGGTCAGTGCTACGACTGCCACTCTCAAATAATTCATAAACTTTTTCATCTTTGTTTTCTATTAAATGATTTATATTGGGTTGTTAACTCATTTACTTCTTGAAGAGCTTGTTGAGCACCGTAACCTGGTACTCGTAGAAGGCGCGTGTACGTGCGTCGCCGCTACCCATTCTCGACTTGTAGAGATTGTGTATCTTCTTGAGGGCAGCGGTGATGAGAGGACGGCCCACGCCGGCAGAGAGTTTGGAGCCGCTCATGTTGTGGCGGGCATAGGATACCTCGTCGCTGCTGACGGCACAACCGGCGTTGCAGAAGCTGTGAGAGTCGGCTGTGGCCTGGGCCATAAACTCGCTGAGTGCAAGCTCGGGGTCCTTCTCGGCAAGGCCTCTGCCACCAAGGGGTGACTCCTTGGACATTGAGGGGTCGAGGTTTGAGAATTTGCTCAATGCCAGGACTACTGTAGTCTGCAAGTTCATGTCCTCCTGGGTAAGATTCTTGCCCTGGATGGAGTTGCGGAAGACGATACCATAAGCATCGTTGAGATAACCGTCAAGGGTATAGAGTCCCTTCTGGCCTGAACGCTCGCCCTCGTAGATGCCTCCCATCGCTCCGGGGCTGTATATCTTGGCTGCAATGGTCGACTGGAAGTTGTCAAACGAGTTGGAATCGATGCCCAACACACGCATAATTTCTTTGGGGAGCATGATGTCGCTGCAGTGGAGGGCCTGGTTTACGAGCCACTCCATCGCTGCCTTCTGCTTGGCCTTGGGAATGTATGCCTTGGCATACTCCTTGCTGCCGTCCTGAACCAGGTCGGTATATTCTACACCGCCGAGGTAGGGCATCACATGGGTGAGGTAGCGCATGTACTGGCTAAGACAAGCCTTGTACATCTCCTGGATTTCCTCGTAGTCGTCGTTCTTGACGCCGAGCCACTGGGGTATGTTGGCGATAATCTTCTTGAGGTTCTTGATACCATAGTTGTTGGCCTTCATGTGGTCGTCGCCGAGGTCTTCCATCTGGTCGGTGGGGTCGACGGTGAGGAACAGCTGCTGGGCACCGAACTTATACATGGGGTCGCCCTTCTTGGCCTCGATGATGGCGTTGAGATACTTGTACTCGTCTTCGGGAGTCTTGGTGTCCTTGAAGAGACGGTAGCCCCAGTTGATGGCGTGTATATCGTATACGCCGATGATTGGGGGAACCATGCGCACACCGCGCTCGAGGTCGCCGGGCTGTGCCACGTAGTTGTTGCGGGCGTAGTCCATGATACTGGGCGTGGTGCCATACTTCTGGGTGAACGAGGGGCTGCGCAGTGAGTCGACGGGGAAGGCGTAGCTGGCGCCCATGTTGTGCATCAGACCCAGGGTGTGGCCCACCTCGTGAGAGGTGACATAGCGCAGCGACTCAGACATCACGTCGTCGTCGAAGGTAGACTTGCGCACGCGGGCGTCGACGGCTGCGGTCTGGGCAAAGCGCCACTCATGAACGAGGGCGATGACATTGTGATACCACATCACCTCGCCCACCAGGATTTCTCCGGTGCGGGGGTCTACGTAGCTTGGTCCGGCAGCATTGGCAGTACCGGTGGCCATGTAGCGGATACAGTTATAGCGGATATCGTCGGGGTCGAAGTTGGGGTCGTCGGTGGGGTAGTCCTTGGCGACCATCACGTTCTTGAAGCCGGCAGCTTCAAAGGCCTGGTTCCAGTCTTCGATACCAGCCTTGATGGCTCCTCTCCACTTCTCGGGGAAGGCAGAGTCTACATAGTACACTATCTGCTTCTTGGGCTCAACCAGCTCGCCGTTGTAGTACTTCTCCAGGTCCTCGTCCTTGGGCTCCACGCGCCAGCGGTGGATGAACTCCTTGGGGTCGATGTAGTCCTTGTTGGACGAATAGGTGTAGAACTTGGTGCTGAAATATCCCACGCGGCTGTCCTGATAGCGCATCTTCATGGGCTCCTTGGGCAGAGCCACGATAGAGCGGCGCATCTGCACGGTGTAGGCTCCCGACTCGGCGTTGTAGTTCAGTCGGCTGGTAATCTCAAGGTTCTTTTCAAAGCTCTTTACTCCCATCAGCTTGGAGGCAGATGCGTCGAACGAGGCCGACTTGGTAGAGCGTGTGTTGACACTCTGGCGGATGGGGGTGATGCACTTCTCGTTGGATACAAAGAACGATGTCATGTCGATGAGCAGTGTATCCTTGCGCGAAGCCTTTATCTTGAAGGTCTTCATAATGGGGTGTACGAAGTTGCGGTTGAATGCCTTCTCAATGGGGTCTCCGGGCACTACGCGCTCGTAGTTCTGGTAAGAGTGCATGTATACGTTGGCCGTGTCGGCAGAGAGCGAGAACATGAAGGGAGTCCCCACCATTTCGCCGGCATTGAAGTTGGCGTTCTCGCTGGTGCTTACCATGCGGTTGGCCATCAGGTAGAGCACATCGAGGTTGCTCTTGGTAACCTGCAGCAGCTCGCCCTTCTTGTTGACATAGGCTGTGAACATACCGTGGTAGGCGGTAGCGCCGTTGATGGCCTTGTCAAACTTGTCGGTCTTCTTGGCAGATGACGAGGCTTCGGTAGCTGCTTTCTTCTTCTTTTTCTTGAAAATGCTCATTTCTACATTGGCAGCAGCGTCGGCAGTAATCGCAAGAGCCATCGTGGCTAACAATAATGATTTGATCTTCATCATAATTTAGTTGATTATAGTATAGTTTATATTAAAAATTCTTGTAACTGATATTGACTATCTCGGGGAAGCCCTTCCACACGTGCTTCTGGCTGACCTTAATCTTGTCGGCGGTATCGGTGACGGCAAACTTGTAGAACTTGCCGCCGCGCTGGTTGCTGGCGCCGTCGCTATAGGTGGCCACATAGAAGCAGTCGTTCTGCTTTTCATCGGTCACGATATCGTTGAAGATGGCGGTAGCCGTGCCGTCGAACGTGCAGAGCAGCACGGGGTCCTTGCCGTTGCGGAAGTTGTAGCCGTAGAGGTGGTTGCCCTCGGCGTAGATGAGGTAGCCCTGCTTGGTGGTGAGGCTGAAGAGGCGTGCCTGGTAGAAGCCGGGAGCCGTGAGGGGTATCTCGTAGCGTTTGCCCTTGGTGGCCACACCGCTCTGGCGGGTGATGGTGTAGGTGTAGATATAACGCTTGCCGCCGATGGGGTCGTAGAGGATGGTGGCGGTCTGTCCGCCGCTGTAGAGCGAATTGACATTGGCCACAAAGGTGAGTCCGCCTGTGGTGAAGTCCTTCTTGGTGTCCCAGCTGAAGGGCTCGTCGGTGTCAGAGTCGGCGAGGTTGTTCATTGAGGTACCCATGGCGCGGAGGTTGCAGAACACGCGGTCGCGCGAGTTGTACACGACATACTGCTCGATGGCAGCCGCCGAGTTGTCCTCACCCGTGTGGTTGCAGGCGATGCCTGGCGCGGGGGTGAAGTAGTCGTAGCCGTTGCTCTGGAGATAGTAGCTCACCGGCGTACCAAACTCTCCCTCGTTGAGGCTGTTCAGCGCGTAGGCATACTTGTCGGCAAGGAAGAGTGCAGGCTTGTTGCTAATCTTCTGGATGTCGTGCATCACGATGGAATGGCGGTAGCCCTTGATGTCGGGGTCAAAGATGGTCAGCTCCTGTGGGTTGTCCAGGTCTTCGCGACCATAGCGGTAGGTGCCGTTTTCGGTGCAGACATACACCTGGTTCTCATACGACTCGGGGCTGTTGTCTGTCCACACCATGATGGGCTGCTTGAGCGCCAGGCCCTTGTTGGCAAGGATGTCGGTGAGGTGCAGGGTGTCGCGGCTGATGGAGAGCATGTCTACCACCATGTTGCCAGATTGGTCCTTGCCGGTGAGTATCCAGCCGCGGGTATAGAGGTTGTTCACTTTGAGCGTAGCCTGACGGCTGTAGACGATGCCCGTGGCAAGGTCGGTAACCTTGAAGAACAGGTGGTAATCGTCCGCCTTGAGCTTGACCTTGTAGTCCAGATTGCGGTCGGTTCCCAGCTGGGTGCGCTGGCCCACATGCTTGTTGGTACTCACAGCTACCCACTCGTAACTGTAGCCGCCAGCCGACTCCTGACCCTCACGGTAGCTCAGTTCGGGGCTGATTTTAAGGCCATCCACGTCGGAACGCAGCAGATAGACAGTGTCGCCGTCGAATCCTTTCTGTCCGATGGTGACATCGTTGATCTGGGTGTAGCTGTAGTTGCCCTTGTCGTCGAAACAGGCGCTAAGCATCACGCCAGCCAGGGCGAGCAAAAATATGTTTGTTCTCATCTCAGTCTTAGTATTTGATGCCTTCGCCGGCAGTCATCTTCACGCGCTTGCCGTTGGCGTCTCTATAATCTTCATAAATCGTATTTCCCTTGCTCTCCTGGTCCTTGAGGTACTGGTCAAACTTGATGGCGAGTGCCTTGGCCTTGGTAAACGACATGCTGTCCTCGGTGGCGAAGTCGAGCAGCGTCAGACCGAAGAGGCTACATATCAGCTTGCATTTTTTCTCGGAATAGGTGCCGAAGAAGTAGGTGCGGAAACCTGGCAGCTGTACCCACTTATTGCTGATGGTGATGGTGTGGTGCAGCACGTCGACTCCGGTCTTGTCAGAGCTGTTGGGGCGCAGCCATTGGGCCATCGGGGTCGCGAAGTCTTCGTTGGCCACGAGCTCGAGCTTCAACTGGCGCTCCTTGCCCTCAAGGTCGTCTCTCAGGTAGAAGTGTATGGGGATGAGCACATAGACCTCGCCGGCCTTGACGGTATAGCTGTTGTCCAGCGCGTCGTAGTCCCAGCCTTCCTTGGCCTGTTCGGCATCCTCGGGAGCCACCACCTGCACCGTCACCTTGCGGTCGTGGCCCACGGCGGGACCTATGACCTTGGCTCTCACCATGAGGGTGGTGTCGCTGATGGTGCTGTATACGGCAAAGGGTATCTGGGTCTCTGCGGTGTAGTCCTGCTTGCTGTCGTCGAGTCCTCCCTTGGTGGCCGACATGGCAAAATAGATGCCGCTCTCGCCCGAATAGGTCTCTATCTCCTCAGTACATGCGGCGAGCATCCATCCCGCCAGGCATGTGAGTAATATATGGATATGTTTCATCTTGTTTCTTATTTGCGTAGTTGCTGTTCACTGTCGGGGAGGTCGAAGACATAGGTGCTGTTGGTTATCTGCATGTCTTGGAGGCTGGGGTTGTAGAGTCGGGGGATAGAGGTGATGCCCTTGCGCTTGTAGTACCAGAAGAGCTGACCCTCGCCGATAAACTCGCGCACATACTCGTCCTCGATATATCCGTTGAGGCCGATGTTAGACTTGAGCTGGGGTATGTTGCGGGCCTTGCGGATGGGGTTCAGCGCCTTGTAGTCCTTCGTACATTCGGCCTTGATGAGATACATCTCAGACATACGAATCATGGGCAGCAGCCTGGCAAACTCAAAGCCATTGTCGGCCACGTCGCCGTACTTCACGAAGAACTGGCCCACATTGCCCTCGGTGTCGCGCTGGGTCTGCCACTGACACTTGCGCAGGTCGCCGTCGTCCTCGTAGAGCTGGCTTATGCCGTAGTCACTCATCTTGAGCACGTTTTTGGCTTCGAGCTTGTAGGAGAATATCTTGTCAAAGATATCGGTGGTGCGCTTAGAGTGGTAGTTGCCGAAGAGTATCTCCGACGAGAAGATGCGGTCCTCGGCGCTGGTGTTGGCAGAGCCCGATGTGGCCTGGCCGTTCACCTGCTCACGGGTGGCAAAGGGGAAGAAGCGCGAGGCTCTGTCTATCACGTCGTTGGCATATTTCACCGCATTGCCGGTGTCGCCGGCATAGAGGTAGACTCTCGCGGTGAGAGCCAGGACGGCGAAGTAGTTCATGCGCTCGTTGCGGAATCTGTAGAAGTTGTTGCCCGAGGCATCCTCGGTGGCGAGCTTGCCCTCGGTGATGACGGGGTCATAGTCTGCCAGCAGCTCTTCGGCTGCCTTGAGGTCGGTGGTGATGTTGAAAATCACGTCCGAGGCTGGCAGCAGAGGCTTGACCTTACGCTCGGTGTCGTTGACATAAGGGATGCTCTCCTTGCCGGGCTCATACTTGTAGATGGGACCGAAGATGCGCAGCAGGTCGAAGTGGAGCATGGCACGCAGAGCCAGCGCCTCGCCCTTGATGATGTGGTAGCCCTTGTCAGAGAGCACGTTGCGGTTTTTCTCACAGTGCTCCAGCAGCGTATTGATGTTGCCAATCAGCGCGTAGCCCTTGGCCCAGGTGTCGCTTACGGCGTCCTTCATCTTCTGGTGGTCATAGTTGGCCAGGAGCACATAGGCGTGGGTGTTGAGGGGCTTCGAGGTGTCGTAGTATTGGGCCAGCACGTCAAAGGTGGTAGTGGTGAGCGTCTGCCCGTAGAGGCTGCTGTTCAGCAGGTCGATGTAGATACCGTTGAGGGCGGTGCGGAAACCGTTTTCGTTTGAATAGAGTGCATCTTCCATGATGCGGTCTTCTGAGTCGACCTTCAACCACTCCTCGCAGGATGTGCAGCAGAGCAGTGGGATAATCAGCAGGAATGCCAGTTTATATTTGTTCATATTTTTAGCTTTTTTCTTATCGTTAGAATCTGATATCAAATGACAGTGATACGCTTCTGGAGAACGGATATTCGGTTCCGCGTTCCTCCTTGAACGAGGCGAGACGGAAGATGTCGTTCATGTAGACTCTTACCGAAGCTCCCTTGGCTCCGAGGGCACGTATCCACTTGGCGGCGGTCTCATAACCCACGCTGAACGACTCGCCAGTGAGCACGTTTTCATCCATCACGAAGCGCGAAGACATTGGGGTCGACTCAAAGTTGTTGATGGCTTTGAAGCGGGCAATGTCGCCAGGCTGCTTCCAGCGGTCGTACAGCGCGCGACGGTCCACGTTGTAGTACATCAGGTCTTCCGACAGGTTTTCCACCTTATTATATAATGTAGAGGCAAAGACCTGGGCGCCGAGACGGTAGCGCAGGTTGGCGCTGGCAGAGAACTGCTTGTAGTAGAAGCTCACGCCCACCACGCCTTGCAGCTTGTCGGCGGTAGTACCCACTACCACCTCGTCGTTCTTGTCATACTGGAAGGTGTAGGTGCCGTCCTTCTTGATGAATATCTCCTGGCCGGTGGCGGGGTTGATGCCGGCAGAGCGCACGGCCCAGATGTCGTCGGGGCTGCCGCCGTCGTAGTAGCGGCGGTAGGAGTTGTTGTTGCTCGCAGCCTCGTTCATGGCCTGCAGCTTGTTGCCGATGTTCTTGTACTGGGTCTCGCTGTGGTTGAAGCTCAGGTTGAAGTTGAGGCGCATGTCGTCGCGCTTGATGGCATTGACCATCACCGTGCCCGAGAAGCCCTGCGAAATCTGGCCGCCGAAGTTGGTGTAGAGCGAGGTGAAGCCCAGCGAGGGGGGCATGGTCACCGATACCAACAGAGGGTCGGTCACCTTGTGGTAGTAGTCGGCCGAGATGCGCAGACGGCTCTTGAAGAGCTCCAGGTCTATACCCCAGTTCTTGTCGATGGTCTTCTGCCATGCCAGATTGGTGTTGGCAAACTTCGACAGGATGGCGCTGGTGCCGAAGTGGTTGGTGTAGCCCGAGTTGTTGATGTATGTACCCGATGAGAGGTAGGCGTCAAAGTTCTGGTTGCCGGGGTTACCGATAGAGAAACGCAGTTTGACCAGGTCGGCCCATGGCAGATGGAACCACGATTCCTTGTTGATGTTCCAGCCCACACCCACAGCCCAGGTATTGGTAAATACCTTCTGGGCGCCGAAGACAGAGGAACCGTCCCAACGCAGGTTGGCGTCAAAGAGATAACGGTTCTTGTAGGAGTAGTTGCCGTTGAAGTAGAAACTGGTCGAACGGCTTATCGTTTTGTTGTATGTCGGCTTGTCGCCTTCGGTAAATCCAGCCGAGAACTGTGGGTTCTGATGCAGGTCGCTGGTAAATCCATAGACCATATAGGCGTTGCGGTTCACGGTCTTTTCGCTGAAGTACCAGCCGCCCACCAGGTTCACGGTGTGGGCGTCGTTGAACACCTTGCCGAAGGTGATGGTGGTCTCGCCGTTGTAGGCGAAGTTGTCATCGTTTTCACTGCCGTAGCTGCCCTTGAGCGTGGCGCTCAGGAAGTCGGGGTGCTTGGGCGACTTGAAGGTCTCGTTCTTGGAGACCGACTTGCTCAGACCCAGACGGCCACGCAGCTGGAAGGCGTTCCAGAACCGCCAGATGAGGCTGAAGTTGTTGCGCAGCGTCATCCCGTTGGTGTGGTTCTTGTTGACGATATTGTAGAGATACAGGGGGTTGTAGATGGTGTTGCCAGCCACGTCGGTCGACTCGAGCAGCGTGGGGATAGAGCCGTCGTCGTTGTACTTCAGATAGTAGGGGTTGGCTTGTGCGAAGGTCGAAAACTCCACCGGCTCGTGGTCCGAGTTGGTGATGTCGATGTTGAAGTCATTGCTGAAGATGAGCGACTTGGTGCGGTAGGTCAGCTTGATGTTGCCGCTCACGGTCGAGCGGTCAGAGCCCTTCATCACACCGTCGTCATTGCTGTACGACAGACCGACGCCGTAGACCATTGAGTCGTCGCCGCCGTCGATATACATGTTGTGCGAGTGGTTGAGCACGGCGCGCAGAGGCTCAGACAGCCAGTAGGTGTTCACACCGCGTTTCACCTCTCTCAGACGACTGTAGTAGAGGGCGTCGAGAGCGTCCTGGCTGGTATAGGCGTCCTTGGCGGTATAGCGGCCAGCCAGGCGTTCATACTCCAGCTTCTCCGAGGCGTTCATCAGGTTGTAGTCGGTCAGGTCGGGCATCTGCACGGCAAAGTTGCCTGAGTACGATACGCGCAACTTGCCCGACTCGGGTCTTACGGTTTCGACCACGATTACACCATTGGCAGCCTTCGAACCGTAGATGGCCGACGAGGCGGCATCCTTCAGCACGGTCACGTTGGCGATGCGGTCCATCGGCAGTTTCATGATGTCCTGAAGGGTCACTTCGACGCCGTCCATGATAAACAGGGGCTGGTTGCCGGTGTTGTCATAGTCAGACTCGAGCGAACCCACGATACTGGTCTTGCCGCGTATCTCCATATCGGGCATACGGTTAGGGTCGGAACCCCAACTGCTGTTTTCGACCACGTTGAGCGAAGGCTCAAGGGTCTTAAGACTCTGTATCAGGTTTTTGGTGCCTATCTTCTTGAGTTCGTCCTTGGTGTAGGTACTGGCCGAACCCGTAAAGCTCGATTTCTTTCTCACGTAGATACCCGTAACCACTACATCCTTGATTTCGTTGGCTTTCTCCACCATTGTTACGGTTATCGACTTTTGCCCGGTGTAGGCAATCTCCTGGCTTTCCATGCCCAGGAATGAGATGACGATGGTCTGTTTGCCGCTTGGGATATTCTTCAGTACGAAGTTGCCATACATGTCGGAAACAGAGACGATGTTGGTGTGCCCTTTCACCTGGACTGTTGCACCAGGGATGGTTTCTCCAGAAACTTCTTTGACCACGCCGGTCAGGGTTCGTTCGTAGGGCTTGGAGGACTCGTTGTTCACTTGCGCTAAACATACACAAGGTAGTAGAAGAGCGAGCAGAAAAAAATATCTCATTTACAGTAGTTATAATTATGCATGCACAAGTAGTAAAAAAAATCATATTTAACGTTCCTTTGATGAAAAACTTTCAGTTTGTACACGTTTTCTTGACTTTTATGTATCATCTGTTTTCTTTTGTGGCGGTTTTTGCGGTTCTGGGGGATGCTCGGGTTTATGAAAGTTTAACGCTTGGCGGCGTAATGATGGTCCTGAAATTTGGACAGTATGCGGAAAGGGAGTAATTTTGCATCTCTACAACATAAACAATCATGAATACTAAGAAATTGGCTTACCGCATCATCGCTACGGCTGTCGTCTGCGTCGCTACTCTCAGCATCAACGCTGCCGAGGTGGTCTACCGCATCGTGGAATACAACAAGACCATCGGCGATTTCACCCTTGCTGCCAGCGGCAGCGTGCCCCACAACTCCTGGGCTTATTTTGAAAATGACTTTGGTGCCACTACAGGCAACCGCTACAACCAGATACCGCGCAACCGCAAGGCTTCGCTTGTGCTCCAAGGCTGGCAGGGATGCCGCATCAAGAACATCACGCTCAGCATGTGCTCCAACAACAAGGAGGGCGAGGCTGCGCTCGTCGTCGCCGACGGAGAGACCACGGTCTACACCGAGGCTGCCGCCGAGTTCGGCAGCGACAAGTGGTTCGGACGCTGGGTGAGCAAGGACCTGGGCGTCTATGTCGACGTGACGCGCCAGCTCGACCTCGCCGCCTTTACCTCCGACGAGGCAGTCATCACCGTCAAGGGAGGCACAGCCAAGGGCTCGGTCTATCTCGACGCCATTACCATCGAGTATGATGCTCCCGAGGGCGCAAGTCTTGAGTCTCCGCTGGGTTGGAGTTACGAGAAACTGGAAGCTAAAGGCACCCTCAACGAGGGCGACCAACTGATGATATTCCGCAATGGCTGCGCCGCTGCCGACATCGACGGCATGGAGAAGTCGCAGTATCTCGATGTGGTGGCGCTTGCCAATACCACCGATGTCAGCGATCCCGATGTGCTGCGCTTCAAGCTCGCCAAGGGCGAGACTGCCGGCTGCTGGACGCTCAACGACCAGTTCGGACGCCGCCTGGGTGCCACCGCCAAGGGCAAGTTGGCTTGGAACGCCGGCGACACCCAGTGGAAGATAGAACTGGGCTATGGAGGCGCCACCATCACCAGCGCCACAGCAGCCTATGGCACCCTCAGGTTCAATGAGCCTGAGAGCAGCTACGCCCGATTTGGACTCTACACCTCCAAGACGCTCCTGCTGCCGTTCCTCTATCGCAGGACCACTCAGCAGCAGCCCGTCGCCATCTCGTCGATAGACTTTGGCGCGAGCGAGCAGTCGGCGAGCATCGACCAGAGCGTTCTGGTGCTCCGCCCCGAACTCAAGCCTTCCAAGGTGACCGACCGCCGCCTCGTATGGACCACCGACAATGCCGATGTGGCTACGGTCAACGGCGGACTGGTCATTCTCAACGGCGTGGGCGAGGCCACCATCACCGCCACCTCGCATGATGGCGGCGCCAAGGCCTCGATACTCATCAAGGTCACCGCCTCGACGGGCATCTCTACCATCGTCGCCCCCGCCACTGCCTCCCCCGCCGCGCGCAAGGTCATCGAGGGCAACCGCGTGGTTATCATCAAGGGCGACCACCGCTATAGTCTCGACGGTCGGCTGCAGAGATAGCATCACCACCGCTATAGTCTCGACAATCGGCAGCAGAGATAGCATCTCCACCGCTATAGTCTCGACGGTCGGCAGCAGAGATCGCATCACCACCGCCATATTCATCCCACGGCAAGGGCTGGGCACCACATCGGCGTCCAGCCCTTGCTGCGTCTGTAGCCCACATTTCTCTCTCCCTTTGGGCTGAATGTGCTCCGCCATCACCGATTATATCTTCGCAGAGTTTGATTTCATCTTCGCAGAGTTTGATTTCATCTTTTCAGAGTTGGAAATAATCATTGCACAACTTGATTTCACCTTTTCAGGGCATGAGTTTATCTTTACCGTCATCGCGCCGCTCTTTGGCGTGGGCGTGTATTAGACGCTGGCAATTATGACATTACCACTAAAAAATAGCCCGACTTATTTTGCCATCATCCGAAGAATGATTATCTTTGCAACCAATAAAACCTAAATAAAAAATATAGTCAATTAAATCAACATTGTTATGGAAACAACCAATGGGGGTAGCCGTGGCTATCTCGTCAGCATCGTCATGGTGGCTGTGCTTGGCGGACTGCTTTTCGGCTACGACACCGCAGTTATCTCCGGAGCCGAGAAGGGGCTCCAGGCATTCTTTATGGGTGCTACCGATTTCACGTATACCGACTTCTGGCACGGGTTCACCAGCTCGAGCGCGCTCATAGGCTGCATCATCGGCTCTGCGCTTTCGGGTGTGCTTGCCACCGGCCTCGGCCGCAAGCGCACGCTTATCCTTGCCGGTATCATGTTCTTCATCTCAGCGTGGGGGTCCATGTGCCCGGAGAGCATGATACTCCCCGTGGGCAAGCCAGACCTTACGCTGCTGGTGGTGTTCAACATCTACCGCATCATCGGCGGTGTGGGCGTAGGATTGGCTTCGGCTGTGTGCCCCATGTATATCGGCGAGATAGCGCCGAGCCGCATCCGCGGCATGCTGGTCAGCTGGAACCAGTTTGCCATCATCTTCGGTCAGCTGGTGGTCTACTTCGTCAATTTCTTCATCCTCGGCGACCACATCGCACCGCTCATCCAGAGCGTGGGAAGCGGCATGAACGAAATCGTCAATGGCACTGAGGCTGCCTGGGCCATCGAGACGGGCTGGCGCTATATGTTTGGCTCCGAGATGGTGCCCGCCGGACTCTTCGCCGTACTCATCTGTCTGGTGCCCGAGACTCCGCGCTACCTCGTGATGGTGGGCAAGGACGACAAGGCCGAGCGGGTGCTGGCGCGCATCAACGGTGCCGACGAGGCGCGCCGCGTGCTGGCAGATATCAAGAACACGGTGACCCAGAAGACCGAGCGCATCTTCACATATGGCGTCATGTGCATCGTGGTGGGCGTCATGCTGTCGGTATTCCAGCAGGCCATAGGCATCAATGCCGTGCTCTACTATGCGCCGCGCATCTATGAGGCGATGGGATTTGACAACCCGATGAAGCTCACCGTCTTCAACGGCGTGCTCAACCTTGGCTTCACCTGCGTGGCTATCTTCACGGTCGAGAAGTTGGGCCGCAAGCCGCTGCTCATCGCCGGCTCGCTCGGTATGGCGCTCGGCGCCATCGGCGTGGCGTTCACTTTCGGCGTGGCAGAGCTCAAGCTGCTCTGTATGATTAGCATCATGCTCTACTCGGTGTCCTTCATGTACTCCTGGGGTCCCATCTGCTGGGTGCTCATCGCCGAGGTGTTCCCCAACACCATCCGCGGTGCTGCCGTGGCCATAGCTGTGGCGTTCCAGTGGATTTTCAACTGGATAGTCTCGACCTCCTTTGTACCTATGGCCAACAGCATGGGATATATGTTCACCTACAGCCTCTACGGAGTCATCTGCATCCTCGCCGCCGTCTTCGTATGGCGACTGGTGCCTGAGACCAAGGGCAAGACCCTTGAGGATATGAACCGCCTGTGGCGCAAGGAGCGGTAGGCGGTCATCTCTGACACGACCAAAGACAAAGCGGCGGGAGAAACTGCACTGGTTTCTCCCGCCGCTTTCGACTTTATGGGGGTGGTGATACTACTTGAACAACTTGAGCGCCTGCTTGACGGCGGGGCTGCTCTCGTTGACCACGTGGAAGTACTCGCTCATATCCCAGAGGTCACGGGCAATGAGCCCTTTGATTTGCAGGCCCAACGTGCGACGCGTGGCGCGCAGCTCCTCGTCATCACGGGGCTTGATATCCTTCTTCCCAGCCTCTTCCTCTATCTTCATAAAGAGCTCTTGGGGCACTTCAAAGCGGGCGTTGAAGTCGGCAAAGGTGGGGTAGCGCTCGCCCAATTCGCGGCGATGACTGTCGAGCCAGGAGACCATAGCCGGAACCACCACGCCGGCTGCCGTAATCTTGCGGTGCAGCTGGCTGTACTGCGTAGTGTCAAGGGGAATGAAGTAGTCGGGCATGATACCGCCGCCGCCATAGACCGTGCGATGCTGGCGCAGCGTCTGGTACTTCAGCGAGTCAGCAAAGTGGATGCTGTCGGCGCTGTAGAACTCGCCGTGCTTGTAGCGGGTGTCGATATCCTTGTTGTAGTCTACCGCGTTGCCCTTGGTGTAAGGCTTCTGGATGCAGCGGCCCGACGGGGTGTAGTAGTGGGCGATGGTAAGACGCATCATCGAACCGTCGGGGAACTCGATGGGGCGCTGCACGAGACCCTTGCCAAAGGTGCGACGTCCCACGATGACTCCGCGGTCCTGGTCTTGCAGCGCACCGCTGACGATTTCTGACGCCGAGGCAGAGAACTCGTTGACGAGGACCACTACCTTGATTTTGCGCAGCTTGCCGTTGCCGTCGGCATGATATTCGCGTCGCTTGTCATTGCGTCCTTCGGTATAGACGATGAGGTCGTTTTTGCCCAGAAACTCGTTGACTATCTGCGTGGCGCTCAGCATATAGCCGCCGCCGTTCTCCTGAAGGTCGAGGATAAGGTTCTTCATCCCCTCTTTGTTGAGCTTCTTCACCGCGTCCATGAACTCCTTGTAGGTATATGCCCCGAAACTGCCTATGCGTATATATCCCACCTGTGGACGTATCATATAGGCTGCGTCGATGGTGTTGAGGGGTATCTTGTCGCGCTTCACGTCGAAGTAGAGTACCTCTGCAATGCCTCTGCGCACCACTCCCAGCCGTACCATGGTGCCTCGCTTGCCGCGCAGCCGACGCATGATTTCGCTCTGGTCCATCTTGACGCCGGCTATGGCTGTGTCGTTGACGCTGATGATGCGGTCGCCTGCCATGATACCCACCTTCTCTGACGGGCCTTTGACCACGGGCTTGATGACGAGCAGCGTGTCGGCAGAGATGTTGAACTGCACGCCTATGCCGTCAAACGACCCGCCCAGCGATTCGTTGAAGGCGCGCGCTTGCTTGGCGGTAGAGTAGCTCGAGTGTGGGTCGAGATTCTCGATCATGCCGCGGATGGCGTCTTCTGCCAGTTTGTTGTCGTCGACCGTGTCCACGTAGAGTGCGCTGATGGCCAAGGCGGCCTTGCGCATCTTGTCGTAAGGATTGTATGTCCCCTTGGCAAACAGACTTTGCGCCATAAGGGTAGAGGTTATAGCCGACAGGATGGCTATAATCAACATTCGTTTCATAACTATATATAATATAAGGATGTGATTAATCGAGTGGTGCAGAGTCGGGCTCGGGAACGTCTTCTTCGACTACGAGGTTGTCGATAATGAAGTTCTGGCGCTCCATAGTGTTCTTTCCCATGTAGTATTCCAGCAGTTTCTTGACCTGGTCGTTCTTGTGGAGCGTCACCTGTTCAAGTCTGATGTCGGGGCCGATGAAGTGGGCCATCTCGTCGGGGTCTATCTCGCCCAGTCCCTTAAATCGGGTAATCTCGGGCTCAGGTCCCAGCTCGGCGATGGCTGCCAGACGCTCTTCCTCGTTGTAGCAGAACCTTACCACATAGTCCTTGTTGCCCTTGCCGGCAGACTTGCCTTCGGCTTCTACTACCTTCTTGTTCTTTATCTTGTTGCGTTTGTTACGTACTCTGAACAATGGCGTCTGCAGAACATAGACATGGCCCTTCTTGATGAGGTCGGGGAAGAACTGGAGGAAGAAGGTGATGATGAGCAGACGGATGTGCATACCGTCGACATCGGCATCGGTAGCCACGATGACCTTGTTGTAGCGCAAGTCATCAAGTCCCTCCTCGATGTTGAGCGCCGCCTGCAGCAGGTTGAACTCCTCGTTCTCATATACCACCTTCTTGGTGAGTCCGAATGAGTTGAGTGGCTTGCCGCGGAGTGAGAATACCGCTTGGGTGTTGACATCGCGGCACTTGGTGATACTGCCGCTGGCAGAGTCGCCTTCGGTGATGAAGATACTCGATTCCTCCTTGCGCTCGTCCTTGGCGTCAGAGTAGTGTATACGGCAATCGCGCAGCTTGCGGTTGTGCAGATTGGCTTTCTTCGCACGCTCTCGGGCTAGCTTGGTGATACCTGCCATCGACTTGCGCTCGCGCTCGCTCTCCTTGATTTTGTTCTCGATGATTTCGGCCACATCGGTGTGGATGTGCAGATAGTTGTCCACCTCTCTCTTGACGAAGTCGCCCACGCACTTGTTGATAGACTCGCCGTTGGGAGCCATCAGGGTGCTTCCCAACTTAATCTTTGTCTGACTCTCAAACACCGGTTCCTCCACGTTGATGGCGATGGCAGCCACCAGACCATTACGGATATCGGTGTATTCATAGTTCTTGTTGAAAAACTCTTTGATGGTGCGGGCAATATGTTCCTTAAACGCCGACTGGTGAGTACCTCCCTGCGTGGTATGTTGGCCATTGACAAACGAGTAGTACTCTTCGCCATACTGGTTGGTATGGGTAAAAGCTATTTCGAGGTCCTCGTTCTTGATGCGGATGATGGGGTAGAGGCCCTCGACGGTCATGTTGTCGGTCAGCAGGTCTTCCAGTCCGTTTCGACTGCGTATGCGTCGGCCGTTATACATGATGGTAAGCCCCGAACTCAAGTAGGTGTAGTTGCGGAGCATGGTCTCGACGATATCATCGTGGTACGAGTAGTTCTTGAAGAGGGTGTTGTCGGGCTCGAAGTAGATGTAAGTACCGTGTTCGTCCTGAGTCTCTTCGGTGGTGTCGCTCTTGAGGATGCCACGCTCAAAGACCAGACTGCGCACGAGTCCGTCGCGATAGGAGCGTACCTCGAATCGGCTGCTCAGTGCGTTCACCGCCTTGGCACCTACGCCGTTGAGCCCCACGCTCTTCTTGAAGGCTTTGGAGTCATACTTGCCGCCGGTGTTGAGCACGCTCACTGCCTCTACGAGTTTGCCTTGGGGGATGCCGCGGCCATAGTCGCGCACGCTCACACGCAGATTGTCCATGACATCGACCTCGATGCGGTCGCCCGCCTTCATCTTGAACTCGTCTATAGAGTTGTCTATGATTTCTTTGAGCAGTACATAGATGCCGTCTTCGGCCAGATTGCCGTCGCCCAGACGACCGATATACATACCGGGACGCGTGCGCACGTGCTCCATGTCAGAGAGATGGCGTATATTGTCGTCGGTATAGTCGACGGGGGCTTCGTTCTGTCCGTCCACGACGGGCAATGTCTCTTTTTCGTCTTCTTTCATCATTCTATTGTTTTGCGGTAACAGCGGCGGCGCTTATGGTTGGTAGGAGCCAATGGACCCCACTGGCTCTGCACACCCTCGTTAGACTCCATTTCTACCTGGCTCTCGCCCCACTTGAAGCCGTAGGCCTGGTAGCGGGGGATGAGGTCGGCAAAGAGCAGCGCGTTGGCTCCCTTGGCACGGTACTCGGGCAGAAATCCCATCAACAGCAGGTCCACGCCTTCGGTCTTGTGGAACTTTATAGCACGCAGCAGGTGGTACCAACCGAAGGGGAAGAGGCGGCCGCGACGGCATTTCTGCAGCGCGCGGGAAAGCGAGGGGATGGTTATGCCCATTCCGGCCATCTTGTTGTCGTTGTTGCCGTCCTCGATGACCGTGATGAGGCTCAGGTCAGCCAGTGGCAGATACATTTTTATGTATTGTTCTATCTGCCGGTCGGTAAGTTCGGAGAAGCCATAGAGGTCTTTGTAGGTCTCGTTGACCAGTTCAAAGAGTTTGCGGCCATATCCGCCCTTGAATATGTCCTTGCGGGTGAGCTTGCGCACGTGCAGATTGTAGCGTTTCTCAATCATCTGCGCTATCTTTGAGTATTTCTCCGGTATCTGGTCGGGCACTTCGAGGAAATACTCCACATAGTCGTTGTCCTTGCTCCATCCCTCGAGACGCTCCATGTGCTCGGGGTAGTAAGGGTAGTTGTAGATGGTGGGCATGGTACCCAGTTTGTCGAAACCCATGGTGAGCATACCCTCGGGGTCCATGTCGGTGAAGCCCAGCGGACCCACGATGCTCTTCATGCCTTTCTCGCGGCCATAGTCTTCGACAGCCTGGAGCAGCGCGCGCGTCACCTCGATGTCGTCGACGAAGTCTATCCATCCGAAGCGCACGTCCTGGCGGTCCCAGCGCTCGTTGGCACGGTGGTTGATGATGGCTGCCACACGTCCCACCAGGCGTCCGTCGCGATAGGCAAGGTAGTATTCGGCTTCGCAGAAGTCGAAGGCGGCATTGCGGTCGCGGCTCAAAGTGTTGAATTCATCGCTGTAGAGGTTGGGCACGTCATAGGCGTTGCCTGCATATAAATCGTAATGGAAATCGATGAAAGTACGGAGGTCTTTCTTGTTTTCCACACGCTTGATTACTATATTTGACATATTATTATGGTGGATATCATTAATATGCAAAAATAGTAAATTAAACGGAGATTGCTGCAGAAAATTATCAGATTTTTTCGCAGACGAGCAAAATATGGCTGCCGTCGCGCTGGGTAGTGCCGAAGATATAGGTGGTCCCGCCGTCTTTCAGGCGCAGCCGTTGACGCAGTTGGACGGCGCTGAGCGGCATGTTGCGCACCGTGATGTTGGCGCGGTCTATGCCGTCGAGGGCACGGCGCAGCTGTTTGCGGTTGAGGGTGGTTGTGGCGGTGATGCGAAAGCCGCGACCCGGAAAGCGGGGTATGGCTTCGCTGCCTATAAAGAGGTTGGAGTTTGGGGCTATCATCCTCGTCTGGTACCGTTGGCATACTTGTGCCATCAGTCCCGACTTCATTACCGATGCGTTGGGTTCATAGAGATACATCCCCTCGCCAGCCGGAGTGTCGAGATAGCGCGGCTGCGAGTCGTCGGGGGTGAAGACGCACACTTGGCGGTCGTTCACGCAGTACACGGTGGGCACACCCTTGCTCTCTGCCGAGCATACGAGCAGCAGTTCCTTGCACTCGCCGGCCACCGAGACGATGTGCACCTCGCTCACGCAGCCCAAGGCTCTCACCGCCTCGTGCCAGTCGAGCATGGGCGAAAGTTTCACCATCACCCATCTGCCTTTGGCGCATAGGGTGGGGGCAAGCCCGAGCACATCGGGTGTGCAGTCGGCGATGGCATAGGTGCGCCCGCCGGCGGCGTCGCGTCGGGCGGGGTCTATGTATATCAGCGTCTGTGGGGCGATGGCGTCGAGTGCCTGTTCTGCCTCGGTACACATCACCGTGGCTGTGCGCCCGAGCACTGAGAGATTGTGGCGCATCAGCGCACACAGTTCCTCGTTGCGCTCCACATAGGTGGCGCTTCTGAATGTGGTCGAGAGTGCCAGAAAGTCTATGCCGAAACCACCCGTGAGGTCGGTCATCGACGCGCGGTCAGCCTCGGCGATGAGGCGGCGTGCCACGCGCAGTTTGTAGTGGGCTGCCGTCTGCGACGAGCATTGCTCCATCGACAGATGCACGGGATAGTGTATGCCCTCGATGCGTGCCAGCAGCGGCAGTTTGGCAGCCGCCACCTGCCGCCCGCGTATCTGGTCAAGCGCCCAGGGCATATCCACCTCGGGATGCTTGCTCCCCATGAGCGCCAGTTGCCTTACATCGTCGCCGGCATGGTCGCGCACAAACTGCAGTGTCTTTTCGTCCACTCTCTTGGTCATGTTGTCTCTGTCTGGGTGATGGGTTATGGATGTCCGTCGCTCTTCTTGACCAGTCGTCTGAAGTTTTTGATGCGGTGGAAGGTCAGCATGTTGGCGTCGTGGCCGCTGTGGGCGAGTTCGCCGTCGGGACCTTCGTATGCGGTGCGCGATACGTAGATGATGTCATTGCCCTCGGTCATCCAGTCGATATACTGGAAGGCGTGGCGCTTCATGTCGGGATGGGCAAGCAGCGTGGCGTGGCGCGTCCATTCACGCAGGTCGGGCGAACTGATGAGTACCACGTAGTTGCGCACGTACAGACCGGTGGCGGAACCTTCTCCCTCGGGCGCGGCGTTGACCAGGCTCCAGTAGCGATGGGTGAGCGAGTCGTAGCGGATGGTAAACTTCTTGCAGCCGCCAGGCATATCCACCAGGTCTTTGTCGTCAAACGACAGCTCGCGGCAGTCGTCGCTTACCTTGATTATCGCTGCCTTCTCGGTCACTCCGTTGGGCGTGTTGGCTCTCATCACGTCTACCATATTGCCGTCAGGGGCTACCACGGCGTTGCCGTCCAGCCATCCGTAGACCTTCTCCTTGAGAAGGGGCATGGCGTGCAGGTTTACCGAGCGTGTCCAGTTGGCGGCTTCGAGCAGGTCGGCACCCACGGGCACCGATATCATCATGGCGCTATACCGCATGGGCCATGTAGTAGCGGGTGCTTTGGCATATTCTATGGCCTTCCATATCTTTCCCTGATGCACCACCACGGGAGTGGGGGCGCTGTGGTATTCGCCCTCGGCGAGCAGACCATGGTGGCTGTCGCTTGGAGTGGTCCACGACTTGCCGTCGGTAGAGCGGCGTACGACCAGGTTGCCATACTCACGGTCTGTACCGATGAGGTAGAGCGTGTCTGATATGCAGAATACTGACGACCAGAACTGCCCTTTGACCACCGACTGTCTTTCCCATGTCAGTCCGCGGTCTTCCGACTTGTATACCTCTGTATTATATTCCGTCTGGCCGTTGGCAAAGAGGTCGTGGGTGGCTATGTAGTCACCGTTGGACATGATGCAGATGGAGGGCGAGCCCACATACATGCCTTTGCTTGCAGGGTGATAGCAAATGGTTACTCCGGGTGCCGAAGCCCACATCCAGGAGAGGTGCAGCAGGCACCCTAAGAGAAGCACAGTTCTACGTATTGTCTTCATTAGGTTTATGTTTTGTATCCACAAAATTACGCAAACTATCGCGGAGAACAAAGAAATGTGGGTAGAAACTAAAATTGTTGACGGAATATTTGTCGATTACGTTGTCTTTTCATATATTTGCAGCTATAAAACCATACAGGGCATAAGCGTACTGCCTGCAACCTATATAAAAACGACTAAAGTCAGTCTAAATAATAAAACCAATGCAATTATGAAAAAATCATTACTCATTGCCGCTATGTTCGGCATGTCTGTTGCTGCAAGTGCCCAGCAGACCTTCACCCACATTACCATCAAGAGTGGGTTCAACCAGGACGTCATCTGCGAGGATAAAGATCGTATCACCGAGACTACCACCTAGTCCGATGCACCCGACCTGCAGGGCATCGACGGCTCAGGCTTCGCCTTCTTCACCACCAGCGTGCAGACCAATGGTGCCATGTGTGGCGACGACGGTTTGTTCAAGTCTTCACGCACCGGCGCCACCTTCAAGGTGATGCCCACCCAGCTCAATGCGCTTGTGCTCAAAGGCACCAAGAAGACCACTATTGCTGGCAACTCTGTCGTCATCCCCGGTAGCGTGGTTCAGGGCGAGCTCGTCTTTGAGACTCCTATCAAGGCCAAGTCCATCTATGTCGTGGGAACCAGCGCCGACGGCGACAGCAAAATCAAGGTGACCATCAACTATACCGACAACACCACCGCCGATGGCAGTATCACCATGTACGACTGGGGTAGCAGTTCCTCGGCTGCCAACCAGGCAGCCGTAGTGACCAGCCTGGGCCGTATCGCCACCAAGAAGAACTGGGCAGGTGATGCTGGAAAGATAGATGCCTATGTCTTCAAGCTCTATGAGTCTGCGGTCAACACCGACAATACCAAGACCATCAAGAGCGTTACCGTCGAGCAGACTTCCGATGACCGCAGCGTAGCCATCTTCGCCGTTTCTACCAGCAACGATGTTGTGGCCAACGGCATCGGCGAGGTAGAGGCCCCCTCGGCTGTCGCTGCCTTCTACACCCTTGACGGTGTGCGTGTGGCAGAGCCCGTTCGCGGCGTGACCATCGTCAAGTACACCAACGGCGTAACCCGTAAAATCGTCAAGAAGTAATACCTTATTAATATATACGCGCACGCGAGAGCCGCGTGCGCCGACTGACAGAAAGAGCGGATGCAGCTACCTGCATCCGCTCTTGTTATATTGTCTGGCGTTAGTTTCCTATTTCTTTTTCTTGAAGAGGCCCTTCACCTTGTTCACTGCACCCTTGGCGGCATCACCCACCTTGGCACCGGCACTCTTTCCGGCATCTTCTTTCACGCTCTTTGCGGTGGGCACACCACCCTTTACACTCGGAGTTGCCGATGGTGGATAGCCTGCCAGTTCGCCGAAGTACTTGTAGAGGCGGTCGTCTTCATTCTTGTCGCCCGATGTGGTCTTTACCTTTGACTTCTGGACACCATATCGGGGATGGCTCAACTCTATTTCTATAGGCGTAGACTTGCTGTCGAGAATGATGGTGACCTTGTATTTGTTGTTCTTGTCTTCCTTTTCGCTGATGACGAATACCTCTTTGTTGCCACCCTTCTTGTAGCTTTGGATGTCAAAGCAGGGGTCGCTGTCACCGTCCATCCAGAACAGTTTCTTGTTGCGGTCAATCACGTTGCGTCCGAAGTCTGTGTACAGCAGCTGGATTTGTGCTGATGCGCCTACAGCCATGGTAAAAAGCGCCAGCATTACTAATAATCTCTTTTTCATAATGTTTGTGTTAGTTAATAATTAAGACAATGTCCGCTGCAAATTTAATAAAATATCTCGTCAACGCAATGCCTGTCGCCGTTTTTTTTAGGGTATAAAAAAAAGATACCTTGTCTCCCGACAAGGTACCCTTCATTTCTAAAAAATAAAACCTATATAAAAAATTGTCTATTGAAGTCTAAACTTGAGTGAGTTCTTAAGGTTGTTGGTGCCATTGCCAACGAGAGCCACAAACTCTCCGTCTTCGGCAGTCCAGCTCTGAGTCTTGTCGTTGTAGAAGCTCAGTGCCTTGACGTCGATGGTAATGTTCACCTGGCGGGTTTCACCTGGCTGGAGATAGACCTTGTCAAAGCCTTTCAGCTCTTTGTAGGGGCGCTCCAGCGAACTCTCTTTGTCGTGGATGTACAGCTGCACCACCTCGGCGCCAGCGCGTCGGCCGGTGTTGGTTACATCTACGGTGAATGTTATCTTGCCGTCGCGACTCATGGTGGTCTTGTCTGCACGCAGGTTGGCTATCTTGAACTGTGTATAGCTCAGTCCGTAGCCGAATGCAAACAGCGGTGTGGTCTTGGCATGGTCTACCCAGCGGTAACCCACATAGAGACCCTCCTTGTATTCGCGGTCGATAATCTTCTTGTCCTTGCGCCATGTGCCGGGATAGGTGTTCAGCGCATGAGCACCTACATCCTCCAGCTTGGCGGGCATGGTGAAGGGCAGCTTGCCCGATGGGTTGGCGTCGCCAGCGAGTACGGCTGCCAGGGCGTTGCCTGCCTCTGAGCCCAGGAACCATGCCTGTACGATGGCGGGAACCTTGGCGTGCCAGGGCATTGCCACGGCGTTGCCCGATACGTTGACGTATACCATATTCTTGTTTACGGCTGCCAGAGCCTCTATCAGCTCGTTCTGTCCGTAAGGCAGTTCCAGACCCTTGCGGTCATAGCCTTCGGCGTCCTGGCCGTCACACTTGTTGAGTCCGCCCACGAAGATGACGTAGTCGGCACCCTTGGCCTTCTCTATGGCTTCGCGTTTCAGCTCTTCGGCAGGGCGGTTGTCGCGCAGGTCTGTATTGAAGCGGTAGCCCGAATAGCTCACGATGGTGTCGCCCACATATCCGCGGGCATAGTCTATCTGTACCTTGTTGCCCAGACGAGCCTTGAGTCCATCGAGAGGACTTACCTCGCGCTGTACCTTCAGTGATGAAGAACCACCACCTACGGTCATGGGCTTTATGGCGTTCTCTCCTACCACCAGAATGCGCTTTGCGTTGGCGTTGAGGGGCAACAGCGAGCGCTTGTTCTGCAGCAGAACGATACCCTCTTCACCTATCTTGCGAGCCACATCGTAGTGGGCTTCAGAGCACATGAAACCGTAAGCGCGGTGACGGTTCATGGTTGTGCGGAAGTGCAGTCTCAGCACGCGGCGAACCTTCTCGTCGAGGTCTTTCATGCTGTATTTGCCTGAGAGGATGCCCTCCTTGTAGGGACGCGCCAGGTAGTAGTACTCATAGGCGTTGTCCTTGCCCTTGGCGAGACCGTCGGTGTGGGTACCGAACTCCATGTCCAGACCATACTTCACGGCGTCGTCGGTAGTGGTGTGCACGCCCCAGTCGGTCATGGCTACACCGTCAAACTTCCAGTCACCTTTCAGTATCTTGTTGACCAGCACGTCGTTGGCGCAGCAGGGCTGGTTGTTGTAGAGGTTATAGGCACACATTACTGCCCATACCTTGCCTTCTTCCACGGCAGCCTTGAAGGCGGGGAGGTAAATCTCGTGCAGCGCACGGTCGCTTACCACCACATTGTAGCGTTTGCGGAAAGCCTCTTCATTGTTCAGCGCAAAGTGCTTGGCACATGCGGCAGTACCGGTACTCTGGATGCCCTGGATATAGGGAACTACCATGCGCGAGGCGAGGAACGGGTCTTCGCCGAGGTACTCGAAGTTGCGGCCGCCGATGGGCGAGCGATAGATATTCATGCCGGGGCCCAGCACCACATCCTTGCTGCGATAGCGGGCTTCTTCGCCCAGGCTTACGCCATAGTCGCCGGCAAGTGCGGGATTCCATGTGGCGGCAAGACAGGTAAGTGCGGGGAAAGCCACACAAGAGTCATTGGTCTGTCCGGCGTCGTGCCACTTGTCCCACAGTGTGTTGGGGCGTATACCATGAGGGCCGTCGTCGGTCCAGAGGTCTGGAATGCCCAGTCTGGGCACGCCTGCTGCCGAGAACTTGCTCTGTGCATGGATGACGGCTATCTTTTCATCGAGGGTCATGCGGCTGAGCACGTCATCGATGCGTTGTTCCACAGGTTTGGTTTCATCAAGATAGGTCGGAAGCGTCTGCGCTCCGGCGTTCATTCCAATTAAGAGTAAACACGATATTAGCAGCTTTTTCATATACATTATTATATTAATTGCTGCAAAGTTACCACAAATCCTTGACATGTACACATAATTAATGATAAATCTTTGTGCATAAGGTCATTTTTGTCATCTTTTTTGCGCAAAAGTTGAGCCGGGTCGGGCTTTTCTTCGTTTTTTCCCTACTTTCCTCCGCAGTGAGGGCAGGCGTCTCTGCCAGGATATCTTGTAAAAATGCCATTCTGCAGCACAAAGTTGCGCTTTTCTTTCCATGGATAGGCAGAAAATAGTAATTTTGTACACTATAGTTAGTCATTACCATCATGTCTGCGAGCCACCCGACGCAGACCACAAACCTGATAGAGATGAAAAAATTACTGATTACACTCGTTGCTATGATGTTTGTCAACGCCATACCCACCCATGCACAGCGCCAGACCACGCGTGGCATAGGTGTCTACCCAGGCCGCCAGTCTGAGAGTTTCGCCCCCACGCTCCGCCGTAACTTCGACTACCGCAATACGGCTCTCCACCGCATGGTCTATCATTCTTCATCACTCGATGCCAACCTCACCGGACAGCTCGTCACCGACGGTACCGTATACAGGGGCGAGCCTTGCCGTCTGCAGGTGTCTATGCCCGACGGCGTGGTGGCGCGCCGCGATGCCGAGAAACTGCTCGACGGCAACGTGCATACCCGTCTGATGGTCAAGGGCGAAGATACCTTCGTGCAGTTTGACTGGACGGCGATGGATGTAGACATCGATGCCTTCGACATCCTCGCCGAACCCGTCTATCAGCCCGGCCGGGGCACCGGAGGCTACGCCATAGACTTCCTTGCCTCCAACGACGGCAAGACATGGACCCTCGTGGGCGGAGAGCGGGGTGACGGCATGCCCGGCGAGCCCACCCGACACACCGGAAGCAACGACCCCAACAAGCAGGAAGACCCCGTGCGGCTGCCCATGCGACTGGTCAAGAAGCAGATACCCTTCTCCAAGCCCGGACGCTACTCCCATCTGCGCATAAGACTCCACATGACGGGCTGCACCTACTGGCGGTTCTACGAGGCACGACCCATGCGCCACGGCCGTGAGCAGCTGGCGCTGCCCTCATCCTGTTATACCAGTGCGTGGATGAGTGCCGGAGGTGCCGACGAGTGGCTCATGGTCGACCTGGGCACGCCGGTGATAGCCGACCGCGTGGTGATGCACTGGATACACCCCGCCCGCCGTGGCGAGATACTCGTCTCCAAAGACGGCGACCAGTGGCAGCAGATAGGCGACCTGGGCCGCATCAAGGTCAAGGGTGGCGTGCAGACTCTTCGCCATCATTTCACCGCCCGCTATGTCAAACTCATGATGCGCCAGCCCGACCCGTCGGGCCACTATGCGCTGAGCGAACTCCAGGTGATGGGGCGCGGAGGTCTCTCTGCCATACCCGCCGAGCGGCAGGGTATGGTCCACGGCCGATACTACCTCAACGGAGGCGATTGGAGGCTCTTCCGCGACGGGGCGGCTGACTCTGTCCTTGCCACGGTGCCCGCCACAGCCCTGCAGAGTTATATTAATATAGGTGCGGTGCCCAATACCAACCACGCCGACAACCTGCGCATGGTTTCAGAGTCGTTTTTCCATTCCGACTTTACCTATACCACCATCTTCGACGCCCCGGCCGAGTACGAGGGGCGCCATGTGTTCCTCAACTTCGATGGTATCAACTGGAAAGCCTCTGTCCGCCTCAACGGCCATGACCTCGGGCGCATAGAGGGAGCCTTCATGCGTGGACGCTTCGATGTGACCGGCTGTCTCCTGCCCACGGGCAACCGCCTCGAGGTGAGGGTGGAACGCCCCGCCCACTTTGGCGCAGTCAAGCAGAAGACCACCGAGAGCACCGACATGAACGGCGGCGTGCTGGGAGCCGACAACCCCACCTTCCATGCTTCGATAGGATGGGACTGGATGACCTCTACGCCCGGCCGCGAGACCGGCATCTGGAACGACGTCTACCTGAGTGCCAATGGTGGCGTGAGCCTGGCAGACCCGCTGGTAGACAGTCGCATAGACCCCGCCGACTCGCTCGCCACGATGACCCCCAAGGTGTGGGTCACCAACCACCGCGACACCGCCGTGGTGGCTACGCTGCGCGGATGGATAGGGGCGATAGACTTTGCCCGACAGGTGACGCTCCAGCCCCGCGAGAGCCGCGAGGTGACTTTCTCGCCCGACGAGTTTGCCCAACTGCAGCGCCAGCCCATGCACCTCTGGTGGCCCGTGGGCTATGGCAAGCCCCACCTCTACCGTGCCGGTTTTGCCCTTCTTGAGGGTAGTGAGCAGATAGACTCGCTCCACTACCAGGTTGGCATACGACAGATGACCTACAAGGAGATGGGCACCCGTCTGCAGTTCTTTGTCAACCACCGCCGTGTGGTTCCGCTGGGCGGCAACTGGGGTTTCTCCGAGACCAACCTCTGCTACCGAGGCAGAGAGTACGACCGCGCGGTGAGGTATCACAAGGAGATGAACTTCAATATGATACGCAACTGGGTAGGACAGACCGGCGACCGCGAACTCTATGAAGCCTGCGACCGCCATGGTCTGCTGCTCTGGCAAGACTTCTGGCTCGCCAACCCCTGGGACGGCCCCGACCCTTATGACAACCGTCTCTTCATGGCCAATGCCGAAGACTATATCCGCCGCATCCGCCGCCACGCCTCGATAGCCATCTACGTGGGCCGCAACGAAGGCTATCCGCCTGCCGAGCTCGACAGCGCCCTGCGCCGCCAGGTAGACCTGCTCCATCCGGGCTTGGGCTACATCTCCAGTTCTGCCGACGACGGTGTGTCGGGTCATGGCCCCTACCGGGCGGTCGAAGCCGAAGAATACTTTACCAGCCAGAGTCACCGACTGCACTCCGAGCGCGGTATGCCCAATATTCCCACCATCGAGAGCCTGCGACGCATGCTCAGCCCAGCCGACCTCTGGCCTATCGGTGAGGGATGGGCGCAGCACGACTTCACCCAGAAGGGCGCGCAGCGGGGCTCGACATTCCTGGATATGATGCAGCGCCGTTTCGGACCCGCCGCCGACGCACGCCAGTTTGCCGAGTGGGCACAGTGGATCAACTACGACGGCTATCGCGCCATGTACGAGTCGGCGCAGCAAGATAGACAGGGACTGCTCATCTGGATGTCGCATCCGGCATGGCCGTCGATGGTATGGCAGACCTACGACTACTATCTCGAGCCTACGGCTGCCTACTTCGGAGCCCGCAAGGCGTGTGAGCCGCTCCACATCATGTACAACGCCCATACCCGCAAGGTGCAGGTGGTCAACATCACCCCCGTCACCCACTGCGACATGGAGGCGCTGATAGAGACGATAGACATGCGGGGCAGGGTGATACGCACCGACTCGCTATGGGTAGACGCCTATGCCGACGCCACCACCGATGTGGCGGCTGTGCGCATGCCCGACAGCCTCTCGGTGGGCTATCTCCGGCTGAGACTCTACGAGAGGGGGTATCTGCGCTCAGACAACTTCTACGTACAGGCAGCCACCCCCGAGTGTTACAGCGCGCTGAAGCATCTGCCCGTGACACGCCTTACGCTCCGCGAGAATTTCAGCCGACAGGGCGAAACCTGGCATGGACAACTGACGGTGACCAACACCTCCGACACGCCCACACTCATGATACGCCTCTGCCTCAAGGGCGACGACGGCGAGCAGATACTGCCCGTGGTCTATAGCGACAACTACTTCGCGCTGATGCCGGGCGAGAGCCGCGATGTCACGGTGGAGTTTGCCGACGAAGACCGCCGCGACAGCCAGCCCCACATCGAGGTAAGTGCCTTCAACGGCAAGGCAGAATAGCCCGCAGCCCAAGCCGCAACAGCTGGCGACAAGGCTGGCTGCATCCAAGCCACCGCGCGCTGCCGTTAAGCCACCGCACGCCACAAGCAAGCCATTGCACCAACCCCGACCATCATCGCCAGGGTCGGTGCAATGGCTTTCTTTATGCCGGCGGTCGAGTAGGGCGCCGCCGCGATGGTCATGGGCGGCTCGTATCGGTAGGCACGAGGGCTCGTGACATAAGAAACGTGAGCTCGTGACTTATGATACGTGGGCTCGTGTCAATAGTTACGAGCCGGCAAAGGTGGTCTCGGCTTGACGGTTGGTGGCTTCGGGATGGTCGAGAGGGGCTGCCTAACCTCGTAGGAGCCAGCGCAGAAGGGGGTTCCTTAAAAATATTGCGCGCGAGAGTAATAAAAAAGGCAATCTCTTGCGTCAATTCTCAGATATTTTATATCTTTGCAACGTAAGAAATAAAAAATAAAACCTAAACATACGTATTGAGTATGAACAAACATTTGTTGTTGGGCTTTGACGTGGGCAGCAGCTCGGTCAAGGCTTCTCTGGTAGATGTCAACTCCGGAGAGTGTGTGGCTACGGCTTTCTACCCCGAGCACGAAGCACCGATTAAATCAATCAGAAACGGTTGGGCTGAGCAAGACCCTGAAATGTGGTGGGCCAATGCCAAACTGGCGCTTGCCCGCATCATGGCCGAGAGTGGCGCCAAGGGCGACGACATCCGGGCGATTGGCATCTCTTATCAGATGCATGGTCTGGTGTGTGTCGACAAGGCACAACGGCCCGTGCGCGACGCCATTATTTGGTGCGATTCGCGTGCTGTACCCTATGGAGAGAGGGCTTTTGCCGACCTGGGCAGCGACCGCTGTCTGTCGCATCTGCTCAACTCGCCCGGCAACTTCACCGCCGCCAAACTGGCGTGGGTCAAGGACAACGAGCCCGAGGTCTATGAGCGTATATACAAGGTGATGCTGCCCGGCGACTACCTCGCCATGAAGCTCAGCGGCGTCATCAACACCACCGTATCGGGTCTCTCCGAGGGTATGTTCTGGGATTTTCAGGCCCACGCTGTCGCCGGCTTCCTCCTCGATTACTATGGTTTCGACAGAGACATCCTCGCCGACATCGTGCCTACCTTCGATGTGCAGAGCCGCGTGAGCCGTGAGGTGGCTGACGAGCTGGGACTCAGCGAAGGTACGCCTATCAGCTACCGCGCTGGCGACCAGCCCAACAACGCGCTCAGTCTGAATGTCTTCAATCCCGGCGAGATAGCCTCAACGGCTGGTACGTCGGGTGTAGTGTATGGAGTGTTAGGCGATGTTAATTATGATAAAAAGAGTAGGGTAAATACCTTCGCGCATGTTAATTATACTGAGGACCTCACGCGTCTGGGCGTGCTCCTGTGTATCAACGGCACCGGCATCCTCAATGCGTGGATGCGCCGCAACGTGGCTCCCCAGGGCATCTCTTATGCCGACATGAACGCGATGGCTGAAGGTGTGGCACCAGGTGCCGACGGACTGCGCATCATCCCCTTCGGCAATGGTGCCGAGCGGGTGCTGGAGAACCGGGAGGTGGGATGCTCCATCCACGGCATCGATTTCAACCACCATACACAGGCTCATCTGGTGCGCGCTGCCCAGGAAGGCATCGTATTCAGCTTCTGCTACGGCATGGAGGTGATGGCAGAGATGGGCATGGACATCCGCAAGATACACGCGGGAAAGGCGAATATGTTCCTGAGCCCGGTATTCCGCGAGGCGCTCGCCACCACCTCGGGAGCGACCATCGAACTCTATGAGACCGACGGCAGCGTGGGCGCCGCAAAGGGTGCCGGCATGGGCTGCGGCATCTACAGCAGTCACGAAGAGGCGTTTGCTACCTTGCGCAGGCTTGCCGTGATTGAGCCCAATGAACAGAAACGTGCGCAGTATGCACAGGCTTATGCCGAATGGAAAGGTATATTGCTACCAATGACATGACAATCTAAATATAATAAAACTTATATGTACTAATTATGGCAAAAGAGTATTTTCCACAGATTGGCAAAATCCCCTTTGAGGGCACTGCCAGCAAGAACCCTATGGCTTTTCACTACTACGACCAAAACAAAGTAGTTGCAGGTAAGAAAATGAAGGACTGGTTGAAGTTCGCAATGGCGTGGTGGCACACTCTGGGCGGCGCAAGCGGTGACCAGTTTGGCGGACAGACACGCTCCTACGAGTGGGACAAGGCCGACAGCGCTCTGCAGCGCGCCAAGGACAAGATGGACGCAGGCTTTGAAATCATGGAGAAGCTGGGCATCCACTATTTCTGCTTCCACGATGTGGACCTCATCGACCCCGCCGACGATATCGACGAATACGAGGCCAACATGAAGGCCATCACCGACTATGCGCTCGAAAAGATGGCTGCCGCCGACGACATCCGTCTGCTCTGGGGTACTGCCAACGTATTCAGCGACAAGCGCTATATGAACGGTGCTGCCACCAATCCCAACTTCGATGTAGTGGCTCGCGCTGCCGTGCAAATCAAGAACGCCATCGACGCCACCATCAAACTGGGTGGTCAGAATTACGTGTTCTGGGGTGGACGCGAGGGTTATATGAGCCTGCTCAACACCGATATGAAGCGTGAGAAGGAACATCTGGCTCAGATGCTTACCGCTGCACGCGACTATGCCCGCGCCAAGGGGTTCACCGGCACCTTCCTCATCGAACCCAAGCCCATGGAGCCTACCAAGCACCAGTATGATGTCGATGTAGAGACGGTAGTAGGCTTCCTGCGCGCTCACAACCTGCAGGACGACTTCAAGGTAAACATCGAGGTCAACCACGCCACACTCGCCGGCCATACCTTTGAGCATGAACTGGCTGTTGCCGTCGACAACGGCATGCTGGGCAGCATCGATGCCAACCGTGGCGACGCCCAGAACGGATGGGACACCGATCAGTTCCCCATCGACAACTTCGAACTCACTCAGGCCATGATGCAGATTATCCGCAACGGTGGTCTCGGCAACGGTGGCTCTAACTTCGACGCCAAGCTGCGCCGTAACTCTACCGACCCCGAGGATATCTTCATCGCCCACATCAGTGGTATGGACGCTATGGCTCGTGCGCTCGAGAACGCAGCCGAAATCCTCGAAAACAGCGAGCTGCCCCGCATGGTCAAGGAGCGTTACGCTTCGTTTGACAGTGGCAAGGGCAAGGACTTCGAGGATGGCAAACTCTCGCTTGAGGACCTCGTGGCTTACGCCAAGGAGCACGGTGAGCCTGCCCAAATCTCGGGTAAGCAGGAACTCTATGAAACCATCGTAGCACTCAACTGTAAATAACTATGATATAGGCAATATTAAGGCTACACAATTACACTTTTTTCATAAATGTGCCGTCAGCAGAACGTGAGTTTAGCTGGCGGCTTTTCTTTTAGATGCATTTGGAAGCGTGGGGGTGACCTTGGCGCGCAGGGTGATGACATGGGGCATCGTTGGGAGGAACTTGGTGAGCGAGGGGATGGTATGTGGCATCGCTGGGATGAGCTTGGCGTGCGCTGGGATGGCTGCTGGCGGTGGCAAACAAACAAGCGGTGGGGCAGAAACCAGATGTGTGTCTGGAGTCTGCCCCACCGCTGTTTTATCGATGAAATCGGTGATTTTTGTTGTTATCTTGGCATTTCTGTCAGTGTCACTGGGCCTATCAGACCTGAAGGCTGCAACTTGGAATCTTTCTTGTAGAAAGGATAGGAGGTATAGGTGTAACGCTTGGGACAATCGGGCTGCTGGTCGCCGATGATGCGATTGCGCCAGAGGGTGGTGACGCGTATCTCGATGTCATTGTTGCCACGACGCAGGGCATCGGTAATCTCGGTAGAGAACGGTGCGCGCCAGAGGATGCCCATGTTCTTGCCGTTGACGATGACCTCTGCCAGTGCGCTCATCTGCCCGAGGTTTATCCAGAGCCGCTTGCCGCGTATCTGGGCTTTGGTGAGCTTCACAGAGTTGCGGTATGTGGCGGTGCCGGCGAAGTAACGGATGCCCGCGTCGTCGCTCTCGCTGAGCGAGCGCAACTGCGCCATCGTGGTCTGTGCCGGTGCGCCTCTGTCGGGCTGGAAGGTCACGGTCCAGGGGCCCTCGAGCGTGGCGGCGACGGTCTGGGCGTCGACTTTGACAGCCTCTGCCGCCGTGGGGTCGCTCTCGGTGCGGAAGACGATGAAGTAGGCTTCGCCGGGGTTCATCTGCAGGCTTACCTGGGTATAATCGGCAGCGGGGGTGTAGTCTACTGCGCTCACCTCGCCCGTCTCGGGATGCCATAAGTAAGGCTTCATGCCCGTCACCCTGAACCTCGCGTCGAGCGAACGTGTCTGGTAGCTGCGGTTGTTGACCCAGTATATCTCTGCCTGTGGCGTCTGTCGGTGTACGAAGCGCAGGCTGTCCATGTGGTCACAGTAGAAATCGGGCGCGATGCCCCATGCGGCAAGGGCGTCGGCGATGCTGGCGTTCTCCTTGACATTGGGGCGGTTGGCATCCCATATCTCGGCTACCAGGCGGTCAAACTCTGCCTTGTCATCGTTGAGGCTGAGCACTGCCTGGGGTCTTGCGCCGCAGAGTTTCATGCCCTTGTCGACCATCGCGGCGATGTGGCGCAGCGCAGGAACGGTCATACGCTGGGTGTTGGCGTCGAGGGCGAGCACCTGGTAGGTCATCCCCGATGGCGTGGTTATCTTGCCGTCGCTGCAGGTCAACTGCTCCGTCAGCGCGGGTGTGTTGACATAGTCGTAAGACGCCGTCGGCGGAACCTGGGGCTGGTTGGCGTAGAAGAGACCGGTAACATTGTTGTCGTCGCCATAGTAGTAGGCCACGTCGGCGACATATCTGCCCTGCTGGAGCATATAACTGGTGCGCGAGAGATAGTCTACCCACGGGCGGGCTTGCTCTGCCCACGTCTCGTGACGGTGGAACCACTGTCCGTAGACCTCCAGTCCCTGTCCCGGAATCTTGGTATCTATCGGCTGATGGGCACTGTCGTGGATGACGATACGGTTGACGCCACTGGCGAATTCGAGGTCGGCGACAGGCTTGAGCAGGTTGGGCGTGAGGGAATAAGCCAGTCCGTTGCCGTCCATGCCGTTGGATGTAAGGGATTCGGCGGCGACCAGATTCTGACCATAGATGTGAGCCACAGACGCCGATTCGCGTATGTCACCCTGCTTTCCGGTCTCGCCGCGGTCATTCATGTGCATCACGGGTTCACTCGCCCACATCGCACCCATAGGGATAGTGCAGTATTGCTTGACAGCCATGCCGTCGGCTTCATAGACGCGGCACGACTCGTGGCTCTCGAAGTAGGTACCCATATCCCGCGCCTTCATGGTGTCGGCTACCTGGCGGTAAAGGTTCTGCTCGATGAGTTCTCCGATGGTTCGGCGCCAGTCGAAGAGGAACCGGTCGGTCTTTTCGCTGCTCTCTACGATGGTTCCCGCCAATGCCGGCATCCACGGCAGCAGTTCGTAGCCGCGTCGGGCTTTGAACTCTTCTGCCATCCGTGGCGTCCAGTTGGCTATTCCTGCCTCATAACTGTCGATGAGCAGGTTCTGGAGTCCGCGTTTGCCCATCATGCCGCGCGAGGCGTCAACATACGTGGCGAGATAGGTGCTTATATATCGCTGTACAGCCTCTGCCGACATCTTGTCGACCTCGAGTCCGGTCGCCTCGGGCGACGCGGGATGGTTCATCTTGCCCGTGAGCGAGTAGCCGAAGCGCAGTATGCGCCAGCGGCCCATCGGCGCTTTCCACGTGAGCCTTCCGGTGCTGTCGGTGAGATGGGTGAGGTCTACCACATCTGTCAGCGCCGTGGCCTTGTCGGTCTCTGGCGTGGGGTAGAGTGGCAAGTCGACCGGCGTGCCGAACGCGGCTTTCTCCTCGGCATGGTTCACGCGGAAGGAGGTAAACAGGTTGAGCTCGCTGATGGCCAGTGGACGGCGGTCGGTTTTCCATACCACTCTGAAGTAGCGTGCCGTGGTCGGCGTGATGTCCACGGTGGTCAGCGGAGCACCTCCCAGCACCAGGTCGCATACCTTGGTGAAGTGCAGACCATCATTGCTTGCTTCCAACCATTTGGTCGGCACGGGCCGCTTGTTGCGCCACTGGCTGTGCTGACGCCCGTCGGCGAGCGCCAATGCCCTGATGGTGTATGCCTTGTCGAGTTCTATCCTTATCCAAGCCTGCTTGCCGGTGCTGTCGGCAGTCAACTTTTGCGTCTTTGCCATGTCGCCGTCGGTGAGCATGGTCAGGTCTATCGCGCCGTTGCTCGCCGTCGCCTTCGCGCCCATCTCTCCGAGAGTGAGCTCGCCGTCGGTCCTCACCGCCACCACGGCGATGTCCTTGTAGTAGGTCTTGCTTGACGCGGTGCCCCTCGCCCTGATGTTCTGGAAGGCTCCGCTCACGCTGTAGGGTTCGGGCAGCGTCATGTTGATGGTCTTGCCTCCCTTGACGGTGACCTCCCTCCACACCAGTTTCTTCATGGCGTCGCAGGGCTTCACCCACGGTCCTCCCGTGTTACTCCACCCCGGCGTGGCGGTCATCGTGGCTTCCATGCCGAGCGAGTCTGCCAACGCCACAGCATACGCATAGCACTCTTTCCATTCGGGTGTCATGTAGATTATGCGTTGCGGCACCACTTGTGGTGTCTTCTTTCCGGCGTCGAAGATATGGATGCCGCCGAGTCCTGCCCGATTCATCCATTCGAGGTCCTTGCGGATGCCGTCGCGTGATATGTTGCCGTTCATCCAGTGCCACCACACGCGCGGGCGGGCGCTCTGTGGCGGATTTATAAATCCCTCCTTCAGTACATCGGTTTGTGCCGCTGCGCCTATCGTTATCGAGGCCAGCGCCGTAAGCATGATGTTTCTTTTCCAGTTCATAGTGGTTATGTTGTTGTTTGTTCTTGTTTTCCGATTGATTACCCTGTCTTGCGTCGGGGGCGTCGCCGCACTCGTGGAGATGACCGTCGCGCCCGTGGAGATGACCTTTGCGCTCGTGGAGATGACCTTCGCGCTCGTGGAGATGACCTTTGCACTCGTGGTGATGACCATTGCGCTCTTGGAGATTGCCGTCGCTCCCGTGGAGATTGTCGTCGCTCCCGCCGCGCTTGCTCTTTATTTATATAAGGTGATGGTGACGGGCCCCAAGAGTCCTGCGGGCATCAGTATGTTCTTGGTTTTCTTGCTCCAGGGATACGAGGTCCACGTGTAGGTTGTCTCCCCAGCCTTGGCGAGTTTGTCGCCGCAGATGCGGTTCTTCCATGGGTTGGTTACGAGTATCTCCAGCGTGTTTTCGCCCGACTTCACCGCCGCCGAGATGTCGATGGAATGGGGCGAAAACCACGTTAATCCGCAGTATTTGCCGTTGACCCAAACCTCAGCCATATAGTTGACCGTGCCCAAGTCTATCCGGTAAGTCTGGGCACTGTCGACAGCGCCGAGGAAGAAACGGTTGTGATAGGCGGCGGTGCCCGAGAAGTATTTTATTGCCCGAGCCTCGGTCGGGTTGGCTATGGCGAGCGTGGTGTCGATATACGACTTGAGCGAGTCCATCACGATGGCGTCGGGCGTGCCCATCTTCCGTCCGAATACCACGCGCCATGGACTGGCTATCGTGTCACTTCGGAGCGGCAGAGACTCCGTTGCGCGGTGACGCAGACGTTTGTCGGCCTCGCCGCTGAAGACGACAAACAGCGCATCTGCCGACTTCAAATCCATTTCCACGTAGGTCGAGCGGCTGCCAGTCATGTAGGTCACATCGCTGATTTCGCCTGTCACGGCGTTCCATATCTGTGGCTTGCGCCCAGTGGTCCTGAACTCAAACCAATCGTGCATATCGCTCTTCGAACGGTTGTTGACCCAGTAAATCTCAGCATCCCCAGTGGTGCGGTGTACGTAGCGGATGCTGTCCATGTGCGTGCAGCGGAAGTCGGGCACATCGAGCAGCGAGTCGATGGCATGGCGGGTCGAGCCGGTGTCGACGATGTTGTCACGCTTGCCACTCCAGAGGTCGTCGGCGATGCGGTCAAACTCAGCCGAGTCTGCCTTCAGCCCCATAGCCCGTGCCGGACGCCGCCCCACGATGGTCGCCCCCTGGTCTGCCAGCCTCTTCACGGCTTGCAGCGACGCCAGAGAGAGTCGGTCCGAGGTACCTCCAAGCACCAGCATGCGGTAGCGGCTGCCGCCCGGAGTCACGAGCTGGCCGCCGTCTGTATCGAGGTGGTGACAGAGTATGTCGCTGTTGATGAAATCCATGTTGCAGCTCGATGGAATGGCTGGTTTCTGCTTGTCGAAGAGCGCCGTAGCGTTGGCTTCATCGCCATAGAAGTAGGCGACATCAGCCACATTTTTGCCCTGTTGCAGCATATAACTGCTGCGAGCCATATAGCCGGTCCAGCCACGAGCCTGCTCAGCCCAGGTGCTCAGCCGATTGAACCACATGCCATAGATGTCGAGACTCAGACCCGGCACCATGCTGTCGATGGGCTGGTGGGCGCTCTCGTGGATGACGATGCGGTTGACGCCACAGGCAAATTCGAGGTCGGCGATGCGCTTGAGCATAGCCGGATAGAGCCCGTAGACCAGACTGTCGCCCTGTGACGGGCCGTAAGCCGTAAACGACTCTGCCGCCACCTGCTTGCGCCCGAATACATGGGCTGCCGAAGCCGACTCCATGAGGTCTGCCTGCATTTCGAGGAACATTTTCTGGGTGAAATCAAGTGTCTGCGTGCGTGCCCACATCGCCGCCATCGGTATATCGGCCTTACACTTGGGTGCCAGTCCGTCGCCGACAAACGGGCGACTGTTTTCCATGGCTTCAAAGTAAGTGGTGAGACCCTGTTCATGGGCTATGCGCCCGACCTGACCATAGAGATTGTCGGTGATGAGCTCGCCCAGCGTCAGGCGCCAGTCATCGAGAAATCTGTCTGACGCCTCTGCCGACCCGATTACCTCGCCTGCCAGTGCCGGAAGGTAGGGCAGCAGGTCATATCCACGCCTGCTCCTGAACTCCTCACGCATGTGGCGGGTCCAGGTGGCATATCCCGCTTCATAACTGTCTATGAGCAGACCGTTGACCACGCGCCCTATCATGCTGTCGCCCACCACGCGGCGGTAGGTGTCTATGTATGCCTCCATGTAGCGGCGCACGGCGGTCGAGTCGAGTTTGTCTACCTCCAGTCCGGTCGCTTCGGGCGACGCCGGATGGTTGGTCTTGCCCGTCAGTGAGTAGCCGAAGCGGTATATTCGCCATCGTCCCTCGGGAGCCTGCCAGCTGAGCCGCCCCTGAGCGTCCATATATCGGGTGAGGTCGATGACGCTGTCCAGCCCCGTGGCATGGCTGCCGGTGTGGGTGGGGTAGTCGATGAGACGCAGCGGACCGCCAAAGCCAGCCTTTTCCTCGCTGTGGTTGACGCGACTCTCTGTGCTGAGCGTAAACTCGCTGATTGTCGCTGGTCGGGCATTGGGCTGGTAGACCAGACGGAAATATCGTGCCTCGGTAGGTGGCAGAGAGAGGGTGAGGCGGGGCGTGGCGCCGTTGGGCACGTTGCATACGCGCCGCCACTCACGGCCGTCGTCGCTGGCTTCGAGGTATTTGGTGGGGTTGTTGGGGTATTGCTCCCATGCGCCCAGCAGATGCGAGTCGGCTATGGTCATCGACCTGATGGTGCGGGGGCTGTCCAGTACCACTTGTATCCAAGCCTGCTTCTTCCGCGGCCCTATTGCGAAGGTGTGGGTGAAGTCGCCGTCGTAGAGGTGGCTGCCGTTGATGCTGCCTTCCGACGTGGTGATGCGCTTTACCATGCTTGCCATCCCCACGGCATCGTCTGCCACCGGCACCGCGATGACATACAGGTCTTTATAATATGGTGTCTGCTTTACGCCCTTGCCCTTGTTGCGATAATTCTGGTATTCTCCGCTGTGGGTGTAGGGTGCGGGCAGCGCCATGCTCGTGAGGGTGCCGCCGTTGATAACGGTGTCGCGCCACTCTATGCGTTTCATGGCGTCGTCGGGCGTTACCCATGGACCTCCGGTGTTGCTCCAGCCGGGTGCCGAGGGCAGCACGATGTCCATGCCGAGCGAGTCTGCCAGCCCTACGGCCAGCCTCAGACAGTCGTTCCACTCGGGTGTCATGTATTTCACGCGTTGCGGCACTATCTGTGGTGTGTTCAGTCCGGCGTCGAAGAGGTGCACACCGCTGATACCCACACGGTGCATCCACTCGAGGTCCTTGCGGATGCCGTCGGGGGTGATGTTGCCGTTCAGCCAGTGCCACCACACCTGAGGGCGAGCCTCATGTGGAGGGTTCAAAAAGCCCGATTTCATCGAACTTGTCTGCCCCTGTGCGAGCAGTGAGCCACACAGTGCCAGCAGAGTCATTGCAGAGCGTATCATTCCAATTATTAGGGTTTGTATGGTATATGTCTATTGCTTTCAGGAATAAAAAGATATGCAATATTACCAATAAAAACCAAGATACGCAAGAAAAGACGGCAAAAGTTGTTGTTTATCTGCGTCTTGCCATTCTCTTTGTGCGCTTGGGAGTGGCCTTGGGACGGGGCTCCATGCCCGGCACATCGCGCGTGATGGTGGCTCTGACGATGCGCACGTCGGTGAGCGGACGGTCATTGGCGTCGCGCTCCACCGCCTGTATCTTCTCGACCACATCCATGCCCTCTGTCACCTCGCCAAACACCGTATAGGCACCGTCGAGATGGGGTGTGCCGCCCAGGGTGGTATAGACGCGCTCCATCTCAGGACTCATGGTGATGCTGTCGCCGAAGAGCTGTCGAAGGTTCTGCCGTCCGCGCTCCAGGGTGGTCTCGTCGCACACCTTGCCATAGACGATATAGAACTGGGTGCTGCTCGAGCGTCGCTCGGGATTGGTCTTGTCGCCCTCGCGGGCAGCCGCCAGTGCGCCGCGCTTGTGGAAAATCTGCGGCAGCCGTATCTCGGCGGGCAGGGTATAGTCGAGCGAGGTGTTGCCCAGCAGTTCGCCGGCGGGGGCATGCTTGCTGCGCGGGTCGCCCGCCTGTATCATGAAGTCGGGGATGACGCGGTGGAAGAGCAGCGAGTCGTAGAAGTGGTGGGTACGGATGAGCTTGAGAAAGTTGTCACGGTGCTGCGGCGTCTCATTGTAGAGCTGCAGACGGATGTTGCCCATAGTGGTCTCGATGAGCACTTCGGGGCGCTGCGCCGTAGCGGGCGCTGTCTGCGCCTTGGCGCCGAGGGCTGCCATGAGCAGCGCCAGGGTAGAGATGAGGGTCTTCTTCATATCAGTAGTTGTGCGGTTATCGTTTGTTTTCGTCCATTTTATCGCCGTCGATGCGCTCGAGACACCAGAGGAAGGCATCGGCCATGCGCTGGTCTTCGTGGTCGAAGTGCCCGCCCTTGTTCCATGCGAGCGTGGTGCTGCCGGCGCCCAACTGTGCCTTGAGCCGCTCGTGATGGCGGCGTATGCAGTCGCCCACGGCGGCCATGCGCTGGTTGCGGGCATGCTCTTCGCGGTCGCCCAGGCTCATGTATACCTTGCGTGCCATGCTGGGGTGACTGTCGGCATAGTTGTCCCAGTCCTTTATCCACACCGAGGGCGAGGCTGCCGCCACGGCGTCGAAGAGAGGACACTCCGATGCCGCCCAGAGACTGAAGAGTCCGCCCAGAGAGTAGCCTCCGAGGATACAGGGTAGCTGTCCATACCTATTATATATATAGGGCAGCAGCCGGCGGGTCACATAGTCGAGCGTATCTATGGCGTGACGCCCCACCTCGGGGTCTCTCGCCACCGCCTCGTCGGCCCAGGGCATGAGGGAGAGTGCCCACTGCTGCAGGTCGATGCCCACAAAGACAAAGCCCATCTGGGAGCCTTGCTCTATGAGGCTCAGCTCGCTGTCTATGGTCTTGCGCTCGTGGCGGGCGGTAAGCTGTATGAGCACCGCCTTGGGTGTGCCTGCCGTGTGGATGAGACAGGGCTGGCTGTCGATGTCCAATGCTTTCATTTCGGTCCTTTTCTATATAAACGACGAAAGGGTTGGAAATATTATGTGCGACCGCCAAAAAACATTCTTGCCCAATGTGGCTATTGTCATGTGCTGTGACTTTCCTATGTATACGACTGTTCAAAGTGTCGCATTGCTCAACAAAATCGCGATGAAAACGGGAAAAATAGAGGATATGTCTAAAAAGTGTACTTGTATAAGAAAAATGACCAAATGACGCATAAAAATCATATTAAAACCAAAATTACGGACAAAATGACCAAATGGGAGATGCGCGCAGATTATTTTCTTGTGGTGCGCGAGATTTCCCATTACCTTTGCAACAATCAAGCAAGCCACTCAGCGTGGACAAAAAATTGTAAAGGATAATCCCGCAACGGGAAAGACCATTAAGGAAAAAGAAAACCATCAAAACGCAAGAGTTATGTACTCAAAATTCGACAATCTGGACATCACAGTGGATTCTTCGGTGAAGAACATCACCCGCACAGCCTGCATGTATCTCTCCGAGGCCATCGAGCACGGCATCATGCTGTCAGAGAATCCTACAGCCAATATCGTGATCTATGACGACCGCATAGATTTTGGCATGTGTATGAACCCTACCATGGACATGATGAACGAGGCTTACTTCCCCAACTTCTATGTGGAGAACGACAGCATCGTCTATCGTTTCGCGGGTAACGCTGACTGTGAGGTGACCGACCAGACCATCGACTACGTAGGCGCTTATGCACCCATGACCAGCGAGGACAACCACGTGTTCAACATGATTTACTCCAAGTACGCATAAAAATCTAACTTAATAGGAAATAGCCGTCTTATACAGACATACACATTCTTTATATAAATACCCAAAGAGCCGGAGGCATCTGATAGAAGATTCCCTTTTGGCTCTTTTTTTTGTCCATACCTGTTGATGTGCGTAGCGCACTCATTGATATTACTTTCATGTCAATATTTCCATAATTTGAGGTTCTATATGAGTGATTTGCGCCCTGCAATAACTAAATAGAACTTGTCATTAACCGATAACCAAGCTATAGTATGTTTGTTTTTTCCCATGCGGTTTTATTTTATTGTCATATAGCGTTTGTCGTCATAGAAGGTCGTCATAACATCATCCCAGTCACACCCACTTGTGCTGACAGGCAGGGCGGAGTCAACATAAAATCCCCGGACTGCCTGTTGTGGGCTGTCCGGGGATTGCTGTGTGGTCAGTGATGTGCGGTGTGAGCGCAGTCACTCACTATTCGTTATGCTCTTCTATGGCTTTGAGCCTGTGGCGACACTCCTCGAGAATGTCCGTGAGCGCCTCTACGGTGTCAGCCCTGAGCATGGCTATGCGCGTCTGCTTGAAATCGGGTATGCCCTTGAATATGGGACTTGCCGCGAGATGCCGGCGGGTGTGGAGTATGCCCCGGTATTCGTCGATGCGCTCCACGTTGATGCGCAACTGCTCCTTGAGCACGTCAATCTTCTCGTCGAGTGTCAGCGTGTCGCGTCCCTCGCGTATATCCTGGAATATCCATGGGCGGCCGAAGGTGGCGCGGCCTATCATCACGGCGTCCACGCCATAGTCGTCGAACGCGCGCCGTGCCGACTCAGGCGAGTCGATGTCGCCGTTGCCGATGATGGGGATATGTATGCGCGGGTTGCGCTTCACCTCGCCTATGAGCGACCAGTCGGCCTGTCCGGTGTACATCTGGCTGCGTGTGCGGCCGTGGATGGTGAGCGCCTGTATGCCGCAGTCCTGCAGCTGCTCAGCCAGTTGGGTGATGATGAGGTTGTCGCTGTCCCATCCCAGTCGGGTCTTTACCGTCACGGGCACGTTGACCGCCTTGACCACCTCGCGCGTGATTTCGAGCATGAGCGGCACATTGCGCAGCATGCCGGCTCCGGCACCTTTGCCCGCCACTTTCTTGACGGGGCATCCGAAGTTGATGTCTATCACGTCGGGCTTGGCCTCTTCCACTATCTTGGCAGCCTCGACCATCGAGGCGGTGTCTCGCCCGTAAATCTGTATGCCCACGGGCCGTTCTTCGTCGTGCAGCACCATCTTGTTGAGCGTGGAGCGTATCGAGCGGATGATGGCCTCTGCCGATACGAACTCGGTATATACCATGGCGGCGCCAAACCGCTTGCAGAGCATGCGGAAGCCTATGTCGGTGACGTCTTCCATCGGCGCCAGAAAGAGTGGGCGTGTGCCCAGGTCTATATTTCCTATTTTCATAACTTACTTATTTGAGCAGATGATACATTCCGCCGGCGAGTGACCTTACCACGCCCTTCATCTCGAGCGTGAAGAGCAGTGCCGAGAGGCGCGATATGGGTATGCCGGTCTTGACGGTGAGCAGGTTGACCTGCAGGTCGTTGGTGGCGCTGAGCACGTCGACGACGGTCTGCTCCTCTGCCGAGAGGTCGGGAAACAGCTGCCGCTCAATGCCCATGCGCGTGGCTTCGAGCAGCCTGTGGTCGTTCCAGTTGACGGCATTGACAAAGTCCTCGGCCGAGGTAATGAGTCCAGCGCCGTTGTCGCGTATCAGGTTGTTGCATCCGCGACATTCCTCGACATCCACCGGACCGGGGAAGGCAAACACGTCGCGGCCGTAGTTCTGGGCGATGTCGCAGGTGATGAGTCCGCCGCCCTTGGCAGCGCTCTGGATGAGCAGGGTGGCATCGGCCATGCCCGCCACGATGCGGTTGCGCCTTACGAAGTTCATCTTGTCGGCACGCGTCTGGGTCATAAACTCGGTGACGAGTCCGCCCTGGTGCAGCATCTGCACCGCCGTGTCGCGGTGGGCGGTGGGGTAGAGGTCGTCGAGCCCGTGTGCCAGCACGCCCACAGTCTCAAAGCCCTGCTGGAGCGCCTGGCGGTGGGCACAGATGTCTACGCCGTAAGCCAGTCCGCTCACGATGAGCACGCGCGGACACAGCTGTCGCAGGTCGGCGACAAAGCGGCGTATGATGTCCTGTCCGTAGACCGTGCAGCGGCGCGTGCCCACGATGTTGATGACGCGCTGCTGGTTGAGGTCGGCATTGCCCTTGTAGTAGAGCACCAGCGGCGCGTCGGGGCAGTCGTTGAGTCGCTGCGGATAGTCGCTGCTGCCATAGCAGAGCACCCTTACACCATTCTCCACGGCCCACGCATACTCTACCTCGGCACGATGGGCGGCGTCGCCACTGTTGCGGAAAGCCTCTACCAGCCTGGGCGAGGCGTCGGGCACCAGTTGGCGTATATCGGCGCTATGCTCCATGATGGCCGTGGCAGACCCTGCCCGGCGCAGGAGGTCGAGCATGCCCGCCATGTTGTAGAAACCTATGCGGGTGAGGGTGATGGCGTGGATGACGTCTTGCTCGTGGCTCATGGGTGCGTGCTGTCGTTGAGATAGGGGGCAAAAGCCTTGTCGTACTCGTCGCTTGTGCCCAAGCGGCCGTTGATGAGCACCGCCAGTTCGACGGTGGCACGGAAGCAGAGGCGCTCGTCGCTGGCGCGGAAGATGTCGTGGTCGAACACCCAGCGTATGCCTTCCTTGCGCAAGGCCAACCGGGAGATGAGCACGTCGTCGCATCTGAGCGGCTGCTTGTACTGCAGGTTCATGCGCGCCACTACGGCGTCGATGCCGCGGCTGTGCATCTCGGCGAAGCTCAGCCCCGTGTGCTTCAGGAAGAGGTGGCGGGTGTGCTCGGTATAGTGCAGATAGTTGGCATTGTTGACGATGCCCTGGATGTCGCACTCGTAGTCTCTCACTTCCATGCGGGTCTCAAAGATATACTTCTTTATCATTGTCTTATGGGTTGTATGCTGTTTGTCTATAATGGTGACGGTGTCGGGGGCGGTTTCGGCCCATTTCATCGGGCTTTCAGATACTCGTAGCCGAAGCGGCAGCGCAGACAGTCGCGGCGGTCGCAGTAGGCCGACTTCAACTGGATGAGCGCCTGGGAGTCGCCGGCATTCTCGACCTCCAGTCCGCACTCGCGCCAGAGCCTCACGATGTGGTTGTTTTCGGCGCGGGCCTGTTCGAGCAGACTGAAGGCGCGGTCGCAGAGCGCCTCGTTGCCCTTGTAGCGCCCGTAGGCGAAGAGCAGGGGTATGACGGTGTTGATGATGAGCAGATTGATGGAGAAGGGCGACATCTGCTTATCGTTGCTCTCGGCTTCGGAGCCAAAGGTGTAATGGGTCTTCCAGTAGGGGGTGACAGATGTGTGCAGCGCCTCGGCCAACTGGGCGACGGTGGTACACTCGAGTATGCGGCTAAGCCCTGCCTGGCGCGAGAAGTAGAGCTGCGCCAGCTGCGAGATGCGTATGTGGGGGAAGTTCTGTGGTCGCAGCCGCAGAAACTTCCATAGATGGTGGTCCATAGGCGTAAGGCCGAACTTGTGGGCGAGGTAGCGGTACTCGCTGCGCAGTCGGCAGCAGTAGTCGTCGTGGTCGGCGCTGTCGCGATAACGCTCCGGGACGGCTTCAGGGGCGAGCAGCCCGGCTTGGCCCATAAACATGGCTTCTACCTGGAAAAGGTCGTCGCGGTGGTGGGCCACATCGTTCAGCGGGATGTGGTATGCCCAGGTCTCAAAGGCATCGCCATTGACGCCGAAACCGTAGTTGCGCGCCAGCGTGACGAAGTAGGCTGCTTCCCACGAGCCGTTGCATCGCTTCAGCCGTTGTCCTATGGCTTCGGTCTTCTGTTCCAGCCGCTCGGTCTGCAGTGCGCTCATCCAGCTGTGTACGGTGAGGCGGCTCAGCGACGGAATGATGTGGTAGCAGGGAGGGTATTTGTCGGTGGCGGCGAGCTCGGTATAGCGCATGCTGATGTCCTGGGGCACGCTGAGCTGGAGCTGGGGCGGGCGTTCTCCGCTCTCGGTCACCACGTCGGTGTCTACCGTCTCGGCTATATGCAGTATCACGTTGTTGTATCGTGCATCGCGCTGATGGCCATGCTGATACCAGTCGGAAGAACGGGTATGGATTTCGATGTTGCCCACCCACAGGGTGCCGTCGATGCGTATCTTGGCGTTGAAGAAGTCGGGTCCGGCATTGGTGTTGTGCAGTCCCGGGTCTATCACCTCGACCTCCAGCCCGTCGGTGGTGGAGAGATGGCCTAACGGAAACATCTTGTGTTTCCATACATAGTGCAGCAGTTGTTCCATTGGCGTGAGCAAAATACTTATCGTGCAAAAATACGATTTTTTTCGCAAACGCCCGTTGGATGTGGATGAAAATATGCTGTGCGCCATCAAACTAATCACTTTTCGCCGCCCCGTCGGCTGCGGCGGGAGGGGTGGGGGCGTGTCATGGCGACGCCCCTTGGCGATAGCGGAGCGGTCGGCAGGGCGGCCGTCGCTACGGCAGTTTCGGCCTCTGCGCCCTCTTAAATCACGTTAACAGCAACCCTCTATATATATAATAAGGTAAAAATGCTGCTGTGGGAGGTAAAAAATCGTGATCAATGGCGGATTATCCCAAATTTTATGTTTAACTTTGCCCTTGATGCCCACAAGCCATCGCACGCAAAGCGCGGTGACGGGCGGGACAAACAGAACAAACAGCAAGCAAGATATGAAAATAGCACTTATCGGCTACGGTAAGATGGGGCACATGATAGAAGAGATTGCCCGTCAACGCGGCCACGAGATTGTAAGTATTATCGATGTCAATAACCAAGACGATTTCGACTCGCCTGAGTTCGCTTCGGCCGACGTGGCCATCGAGTTCACCAATCCTACTGCCGCCTATGGCAACTACCTCAAGGCGTTCAGCCATGGCGTGAAGGTGGTGAGCGGCTCTACAGGCTGGATGAAAGACCATAAGGACGATGTGGTCAACCTGACCAAGGACGGCGCCAACACCCTCTTCTGGGCTTCCAACTTCAGCATCGGCGTGGCCATCTTCTCGGCCGTCAACCGCTATCTGGCCAAGATTATGAACCAGTTTGACGAGTACAATGTGTGCATGCAGGAAACCCACCACGTGCACAAACTCGACGCCCCCAGCGGCACCGCCATCACTCTGGCAGAGGACATCATCGACAACATAGACCGCAAGAAGGACTGGAAACGCGGTGTGACCTACTGGACCGAGGACGGCCACCAGGACGAAGGTGACGGCAACATCACCGACGAGGACCTGGTAATCAACTGCGTGCGCGACGGCGAGGTGCCCGGCATCCATACCGTCATCTACGACTCTGAGGCCGACATGATAAGCATCGAGCACAACGCCCACTCGCGCAAGGGCTTTGCCCTCGGTGCCGTGCTGGCTGCCGAGTTTACCGCCCAGCACAGCGGACTGCTCACTACTTCAGACCTCTTCAAATTCTAAACGACTATGATAGACAAGACAAAAGCCAAACTCAATATGAAAGTGCAGTGGACCAAGTTTGTGGTTGTACTGGCACTGTATCTTCTCTTTCTCGTATGGGTGAAATCGTGGCTCGGCCTGGTGGTTGTGCCCTTCATCTTTGATGTGTATATCACCAAGAAGATACGCTGGCAGTGGTGGCGTGATGCCGAGGCTCCTGTGAGGTTTGTGATGAGTTGGGTCGACGCCCTCGTGTTTGCACTGGTGGCTGTCTACTTCATCAACCTCTTCTTCTTCCAGAACTATGTCATCCCCTCTTCTTCGCTTGAGAAGAGTCTGCTCACGGGCGACTATCTCTTTGTGAGCAAGGTGAGCTATGGCCCCCGCATCCCACAGACCCCGCTCACCATGCCTCTCACCCAGCACACGCTGCCCGTAATCAATACCAACAGCTACATCTCCTGGCCCCACTGGGACTATCGCCGCGTGAAGGGCTTGGGTCATGTGAAGCTCAATGACATCGTGGTGTTCAACTATCCTGCCGGCGACAGCATCCTCACCGAAGAGCGCTATTCCACCCAGTACTACTCTATGGTCTACGGCTTCGGCGCCAACCTCTATGAGCAGAAATACGGTGCCACGCCCGATGTGAGCAGCATGAACCCTATGGAGCAGCGCCGCTACTATGGTGAAATCTACGGGCTGGGCCGCCACTATCTGGCCAGCATGCCCACGGATTTTGGCGACATCAGCAGCCGTCCTACCGACCGTCGTGAGAACTATGTGAAGCGCTGTGTGGGATTGCCCGGACAGACCCTCCAAATCAAGAACCATATCGTCTATCTCGATGGCAAGGCCAACAAGGAGCCCGACAATGTGCAGTATGCCTATGCGGTAAACCTGAAGCCGGGCAAGGAAATCCCCGACGAGATGCTGCAGCAGCTGGGTATCTCTATGGAAGACCTGCTGTCGCTCAACCAGAACGGATATATGCCCCTCACGGCCCGTGCCGTCAAGGCGCTGCGTGAGCGCAAGGATCTGGTAGACTCCGTGGTGTTCTACAACGACCCCTCGACCTTCGAACTCTATCCCAAGAACGCCTACACCGGATGGACCCGCGATAACTATGGTCCCGTGTGGATTCCCAAGAAGGGCGCGAGCATCCAGCTGACCCTGAAGAATCTGCCCATCTATGAGCGCTGCATCAAGGTGTATGAAGACAACGACCTGCGCGTCGACAACCGTGGCCGCATCTTCATCAACGGCAAGCAGGCCAAGAGCTATACCTTCAAGATGGACTACTACTGGATGATGGGCGACAACCGTCACAACTCGGAAGACTCGCGCTACTGGGGATTTGTGCCCGAAGACCACGTGGTGGGCAAGCCCATCTTTATCTGGTGGAGCTCTGACCCCGACCGTAAGGGCTTTGGCGGCATACGATGGAGCCGTCTGTTCCGTTGGGTAGATAACATCAAGTAAGTAGGACTATGAGCGGCACTGTCAAAACCCTATTGATTGTGGCAGCGGCAGCAGTGCTGCTCTTCCTGTTTCGTGTGTCTGTATGTACCATCTACACCATCCCCGACAACACGCTCGCCCCTGCCGTGAAGCAGGGCGACAGGGTGCTGGTAAATCGCTGGAGCTATGGACTGCGTGTGGGTGGCAACGACTGGATAAGCTACTGCCGTATAGCCCGTAAAACGGTAGAAAAGGGCGATTTCATCGCTTTCGATGCGCCTGTCTCTTCTGCTGCAAAGAGGGCTGTAATGATGGGTAGAGTAGTGGCTGTGCCCGGCGATACGGTCAAGATTGACGGCCAGATGTATGTCATCCCGCGTGGATGCCAGGTGTGTACCTGTGGCTGCATGTCGTCGTGCATCGTCAACCCCAACCAGCATGGCGGCGATATGCTCATTGCCGAGAGCGACATCATCGGCAGAGCCACCTCGGTCATCTACAATTTCAACAATTATTATTTCGACAACTCGCGATGGTTTCTCCCGATACGCTGACACCAGCCCTTCTTTCCACCACTTATTTCGGTCCGATACAATGGTATCAGAAACTCCACCGGCATAAGCCCTGTCTGATAGAGCGGCATGAGAGTTTCATCAAGCAGACCTACCGCAACCGCATGGTCATCGCCACGGCCAATGGCGCGCAGACGCTCTCTATCCCCGTGACCCACGACGACTCGATGCTTATCACCGATATCCGTATCTCTGATCACGCCAACTGGCGGCATGTACACTGGAACGCCCTCGCTTCGGCCTACGGCGAGAGTGCCTTCTTTGAGTATTATCAGGATGACATCCGTCCCTTCTTCGAGCAGAAGTGGGAGTTTCTGTATGACTTCAACGAGGCCATCATGTACAAGATGATAGAGCTGCTCGACCTGCGTGTGGATGTGGGTGCCACCGAGAGTTATATCAAAACAGAAACTCACGATAATGCCGATGTTATCGGTGATTATCGTGAGTCTATACGTCCGAAGAAGCCGCTGCCTGATGCGGATTTCTGTCCTCAGCGTTATTATCAGGTCTATGCCCAGCGGCATGGATTTATTCCCAATCTGAGCATCCTCGACCTCCTCTTCAACCAGGGCAACGAGTCGATACTCTATCTCTGATACCTTATTTATATATAAGCGTGGTGAGCTGCGTAGGGTCAAAGACCGTCTGCGCCACCTGCTGTATGTCGGCGGTGGTCACGCTGTCGATTTGGGCAAACAGCCGCTCGGTGTCCTTCTCCCAACCATAATGGAGGAAGCTCTTGGCAAAATCGAGGGCAAAGTTCTCCCTGTTGTCGCAGGCAATACCTATCTGCCCCTTCAACTGGCGCTTGGCGTTGGCGAGCTGGGTCTCGGTGAGGCTGTGGTCGCACACGCGGTTGAGCTCGCTCCTCACCAGGCGCATACAGCGCTTCACGTCGTGAGGGTCGCAGCCGAAATAGGTGGCCCACATGCCTGTGTCGCCATAGCAGACCATCGAACTCTCCACGGTGTAGACCAGTCCGTTGCGCTCGCGCAATGCCATGTTCAGGCGGGCGTTCATGCCCGGTCCACCCAGGATGTTGTTGAGCACAAAGAGCGCTATGCGTCTCGGGTCGTGGATGTCGAAGGTGCGGTTGCCCATCATCACATGAGCCTGGTGGGTATGGCGCTCGCTCACGATGGTCTGACCCGTAAGCGGCTGCATGAATGGCGATGGAATGGGCGAAAATGGCTTGCGCTGGGCACCCTCGGCAGCCACCGTGCAGTCCATAGCCTTGCACAGCATACGGGTGAGTCGGCCGAAGTCGATGTCGCCGTAAGCGAAGAAGATGGCGCGGTCGGCACGGTAATGCTCGCGCGTGAAGCGGAGCGCATCGGCGGTGGTGAAGCGCCTCACCCTGTCGGCATTGCCCAGGATGTTGTGGCCCACGGGATGCCCGGCGAAGACCAGGTTCTCAAACTCGTCGTAGATGAGCTCGGCGGGACTGTCGTGATAACTCTCTATCTCGTCACAGATAATCTCCACCTCCTTGTCTATCTCGTGCTGGGGATAGACCGAATGGAAAACCATGTCGGAGAGCAAGTCGACCGCCCGCGCAAGATGGTCGTTCATCACGGCGGCATAGAAGAAAGTGTCTTCCTTATTGGTAAATGCGTTGAGGTCGCCGCCCACGCGCTCAAGAGCGTTGATGATGTGGCACGCCTTGCGCCGCTCAGTGCCCTTGAAGGTGACGTGCTCGCAGAAATGGGCGATTCCTTCGTCATCTTTGGCTTCGTGGCGCGAGCCTGCAGCCACGCCATATCCGCAGAAAACTACCCGTGACGCCGAGGGGCGGTGTATCACCCTCAGACCATTCGACAGAGTGCATGAGTTATATTCCATAATTATGTGCAAAATTACGGAAATTTGCTTTGATAATTGCGTAAAAATATAGATATTTGCATCTAAAATAACTGATATGCGCAAAGTAATAGGAATAGGCGAGACTGTGCTCGACATCATATTCAAGGACAACCAACCTGTGGGCGCTGTGCCTGGAGGTTCGGTCTTCAATGCCATGATTTCCCTTGGCCGTTGTGGCGTGGCTTCCACGATGCTTACCGATGCCGGCCGCGACCGTATCGGCGACCAGGTGGTAAGTTTCCTCAGTGACAATGGCGTCTGTGCCGACTATGTGCAGCGCTTTGCCCATGGCCAGTCGCCCGTGTCGCTTGCCTTTCTCGATGAGGCTAACAATGCCCAGTACATGTTCTATCGCGACAGTCAGGTAGACCGCCAGGACATCAATATCCCTGACCTCCACGCCGACGACATCGTGCTCATAGGCAGCTACTATGCCCTCGACCCCGCCGTGCGCCAGCAGGTGGTAGCCCTGCTTGACCAGGCGCGCGCTGCCGGTGCCATCATCTATTACGACATCAACTTCCGTCCTTCCCATCGTACCGATGTGATGAAGGTCACGCCCAATCTGCTCGACAACCTTGACTATGCCGACATTGTGCGTGGCAGTGTCGACGACTTCGAGGTGCTCTACCGCAAGCAGGACCCCGAGACCATCTACAAAGCCGAAATCTCGTTCTACTGCAAGCGCTTCATCTGCACCCGAGGCGCTCAGCCCGCCGTGGTGCTGGCCGACGGTGGCGTGGTGGGCGAATACCCTGTCGACACCACCGACACCGTGAGTACTATAGGTGCCGGCGACAACTTCAACGCCGGTTTCATCTATGGTCTGCTGCGCCAGGGCATCACCCGAGACCATCTCGACCGCGGGCTCACGCAGCAGCAGTGGGACGGACTCATCGCCGACGCGCTGGCGTTTGCCGCCGAGAGTTGCAAGAGTATCTACAACTATATCTCAGTCGATTTCGGCAACAACAAGCAATTACCAAATCATATTTAATATGAACATTATTAATAATAACATTTACTATGTAGGAGTCAACGACCGCAACAAGTCGCTCTTCGAAGGACTGTGGCCGCTCCCTTATGGAGTCTCTTACAATTCTTACCTCATCGACGACGACAAAGTGTGTCTCATCGATACCGTGGAGGTCGATTTCTTTGCCCGATATATCAGCAATATCCGCGAAGTCATCGGCGGTCGCCCCGTCGATTATCTCGTCATCAACCACATGGAACCCGACCACAGCGGGTCTATCGCCCTGCTGCGCCAGTATTATCCCGATATGCAGGTGATAGGCAACAAGAAGACCATCGGTATGCTCGAGGGCTTCTATGGTGTCACCGATAACTGTGTAGAGGTGAAAAACGCCGAATCCATCGCTCTCGGCAAGCACAACCTTACCTTCCACCTCACCCCCATGGTCCACTGGCCCGAGACCATGATGACCTACGAGTCTGCCACCCAAACCCTCTTCAGCGGAGATGCCTTCGGCTGCTTCGGAGCCCTCAACGGAGGTGTCATCGATGACGCCATCAACACCGACTGGTGCTGGGACGAGATGACCCGTTACTACTCCAACATCGTGGGTAAGTATGGCATCCCTGTGCAGAACGCCCTGAAGAAGCTCGCCGGTCTGCCGCTCGCCTACATTTGTTCCACTCACGGCCCGGTTTGGCACAGCTACATCGACAAGGTTGTGGGCATGTACGACAGCATGAGCCGCTACGCCACAGTGCCTGGCCTGGTCATCTGTTATGGCACCATGTACGGCAACACCGAGCGCATGGCCGAGGTCATAGCCGAGGCAGCCTCCAAAGCCGGCCTCAAGGACATTCTGCTTTACAATGTCTCCAAGACCCATCACAGCTACATCCTGCGGGATATCTTCAAGTATCGCGGACTCATTGTCGGTGCGCCTACCTATAACGCCGGACTCTACCACGAGATGGATGTGCTGCTGGCAGAGATCGCCAACCGCGACGTCAAGGACCGCCTCTTTGGGTGGTTTGGCAGCTACGCCTGGGCAGGCAAGGCCGTGCAGAAGATTACTGAGTGGAACGATACCCGACTTCACTTCGAGGCCGTCGGCACTCCCGTTGAGATGAAGCAGTCTCTTAATGCTGAGACTCAGGCTCAGTGCGAGGCGCTGGGAAGAGCCATGGCCGAAAAACTCCTTGCCGATGAGTAATCCCCGCACGCTGAAAGACTGGTTTATAGCGCTCCGCCCCTGGTCTTTTTCCACCTCTGCCATTCCCGTGATAGCGACGTTGGCTTTTGTGTGCTTTGCCTCTCATCACGACATTGACTTGGGGCCTTCAACCTCTGCTCCCGACTACGCCAACGGTTTCCTCAGCCTGCTGATGATTATGCTGCTCCATGGCGGAGGCAACCTCGTGAGCGACTATTACGACCATGTGCGTCGCGTAGACCTCCCCGGCTGCCCCAATGGTGTCCATTGGATATCGTCGGGCGTGTTCCGTCCGCGCGAGATATTGGTCTATGGCCTTCTGCTCCTTGCCATAGGTGCTGCCGTGGGCGTGCTTATCCTCTTCCGTTCAGACATTGAGGTGCTGTGGATAGGCGTCCTTGCGGTGGCGTTGCCCTTGGGCTATCCCTGGCTCAAGGCCCATGCCCTCGGCGATGTCGACATCCTGCTCTGCTTTGCCGTGCTGCCCGCGCTGGGTACCTGCTTTGTCATGACAGGCGTCTACTATCTCCCCGTGCTTTTCCTCAGTCTTCCCTACGGACTCCTCACGGTGTCTATCCTCCATGCCAACAATACCCGAGACCGTGCCAACGACCGCCGGGCCGGACTCCTTACCCTTCCGCTCATCCTCGGGTGGCAGGCGTCGCGCCGCCTCTATGTGGCCTATCTTGTCGTGCCCTATCTGTTGGTACTCTTTGTCATGGCATTTTATTTCGGCCACTCTGCCACCATCCTCTGTCTGCTCCTTGTGCTGCTCACGCTGCCCGTTGCCGTGCGCAACATCAGGGCGATGATGACCGCAGAGACCGAGGACAAGCAAGACATCGGTGCGCTCGACCAGATGTCGGCGCAGCTGCAGCTCGTCTTCGGACTCTCTTACTCCCTTGGATTTGCTTTGGCCTCTTTTGTATAAAAACATGGACAATATGACGATGGAATCGGCAAAAATCAACGACTCTCGGGTCTGGATAGCGGTGGCTGTGGCCGCTGTGCTATGGTTTGTGATGTTCTCGCCCTGGACGGCTCCGATGGTCAACTTCTGGTATGCCATGACCACCTCGGCTGTCATCCTTGTCACCCTCTCCACCTGCTTCTGCCGCCAGTGGCTTGCCGACATCCGCCCCACCGTCAGCCAGCTGGTCCTGGGGTTGGTCATCGCCCTGGTGCTGTGGTGCGTGTTCTGGGTGGGCGACAAGGTGTCGCAGCTGCTGTTCAGCTTTGCCCGCCCCCAAGTCGACATGATTTATGGCATGAAGAGCGGCACAGCCTCTGCCCTCATCGGCGTGCTGCTCCTGCTTGTCATCGGTCCTGCCGAGGAGATTTTCTGGCGCGGCTATGTGCAGCGCCGCCTCTCCCAGCGCTGGAATGTCAATGTGGGGTTTGTCGTCACGCTTGCCCTCTATACGTTGATACATGTGTGGTCTTTCAACTTTATGCTGCTCATGGCTGCGCTGGTGGTAGGAGCCTTCTGGGGAATTCTCTACCGTCTGCGCCCGCAGTGGCTCACCGCCCTTGTCATCTCCCACGCCGTGTGGGACGCCTGCGCCTTTGTGTTTTTCCCTTTCTGAATGTTTTTCCTCAACCGTCTGACCTATGAAGAGATTTAAGTTTGGACTCCTGCCACGCATCCTGGTGGCCATCGTCTTGGGTATCGTTGTCGGCAACTGGCTGCCTCTGCCCCTAACCCGTGTGTTCATCACGTTCAATAGCATCTTCGGCCAGTTTCTGGGCTTCATGATACCCCTCATCATCGTCGGACTGGTCACCCCCGCCATCGGCGATATCGGTCGCGGAGCCGGACGGCTGCTGGTTGTCACCGTGCTCATAGCCTATCTCGATACCGTCTTTGCCGGGCTCCTCTCCTTTGGCACCGGCTCCTGGCTCTTCCCCGACATGATAGGCAGTGTCACCTCTGCCCAGGTCGAGAAGGCCACTGCCATTGAGCCCTATTTCACCATCTCCGTGCCGCCGCTCATTGATGTGATGAGTGGCCTGCTCTTCTCCTTCGTCGTGGGCTTGTGCATCGCCTATGCCCAGCTGCCCACGCTCAAGGGACTCTTTGCCGACTTCAAGGCAGTCATCGCCACCACCATCTCCAAGGCCATCATCCCCCTGCTGCCCATCTACATCTTCGGCATCTTCCTCAATATGACGCGGTCTGGCCAGGCTTACCATATCCTTGCCGTCTTTGCCCGTATCATCGTGGTCATCTTCATCCTCCACCTTTTCATCCTGCTCTACGAGTTTGTCGCTGCCGGCATCATTGCCCGCCGCAATCCCTTCAGGCTCCTCTACAACATGCTGCCCGCCTATTTCACTGCCCTCGGCACCTCGTCGTCGGCAGCCACCATACCCGTGACCCTCAAGCAGACCATGCGCAATGGCGTGAGCGAGAGCATCGCCGGATTTACCGTGCCCCTCTGCGCCACCATCCACATGTCGGGGTCTATGATGAAGATTACCTCGTGCGCGCTCGCCATCTGCCTCATGGAGGGCATGGGCCACGACACCCTCACCTTCATCAATTTCATCCTCATGCTCGGCATCATGATGGTGGCAGCGCCCGGAGTTCCCGGCGGAGCCATCATGGCAGCCCTGGCGCCCCTGGCGTCTATCCTGGGCTTCAGCGACGAGCAGCAGGCGCTCATCATCGCCCTCTACATCGCGATGGACTCATTCGGCACCGCCTGCAACGTTACCGGCGACGGAGCCATCTCGGTGGTGGTCAACCGCCTCTTCAGCCGGCACAGAGCTTAGCGATGTCGTCCAGCGAGTGGGCCACGTCGATATAGTCGTGCCATGACCCGCGCACGAAGCCACGCTCCTGCATATCGTCGAGCAGTTCGATGAGTTTGCCCCAGAACCCCTTCAGGTCATAGACTATCACCCTCTTGTTGTGATAGCCTATCGTGTGGGCTGCCACCACGGTGAATATCTCGTCCAGGGTTCCCACGCCACCAGGCAGAGCCACGATGATGTCGCTCTGGGCCACCAGCAGGTCCTTGCGGTCGCTCAGATTGTCACAGGCAATCTCTACATCCAGGTCGGCAAACTTCTTGCCACCGCGTTCCACGAGCGTGGGCACCACACCTATCGTCATGCCACCATGGTCCTTCACCGCCTTGCCTATGCACTGCATCAGGCCGATGTTGCAGCCGCCGAATACCAGCGTATGCCCGTTGTCAGCCATCCACCGCCCCATCTCCTCAGTTGCCGTGAAGAAGTCGGGGTCTATGTTGTTGTTGGCCGAACAGAAAACTCCAATTTTCATAATGCTTTTTGTCGTTGTATGTATTAATAGGTACAAAGTTACAACAAAAAGCAAACAATTTCCCATCCTTCTTGGGAAAACCGGGATAAGACTCCTTGCGTATTCCAATCCTATCGTAATCAATAAGCAATATGCGCCGTGGACGGTACGCACCCCCGGCAACTCTGAACCGCGTGTTATCGGCGTGGCGCTATGCGTTGCGGAAAGATAAAGTGTGGAGATTGGTGAGGCATCAAACTTAAAGAGCCATTCAAGGGGCAGTTGCTGCGGTAACGCCTACGGCTAATCGCAACTCCTACAGAGTTGCCAGGCTGGTGGATCGTCTACCCAGGGTAGCGGACTACGCCCGCAACCCTGGGCTGGGGAAACGCAACTCTGTCAGAGTTGCTGCTGCTTGAGTAAGGCTCTTTGGAAAGCCCCTCTCCAGCTCTTCCCAAGGGTAGAGTGCCAAAATCAATTATATACCAGGTGTTTTGCGCTTATCCTTATTCCCTTGACGAGGTACGGAATAGGGTTTATTGGCGTGCTTATATCCTACGGCAACGCTGAACCGAAGGTCACCGGCGTTATGCTATGCGTCGCGGAAAGATAAAGTGTGGAGATTGGTGAGGCATAATCATCAAGAGAGAACAAATGTCCATTCATATACGAATCCATTGACATTGTTTTCCTTCCCCTTGGGGAAGGCCAGGATGGGGCTTTCTTCCGGCAACTCTGTAGGAGTTGCGCTTAGCCGCAGGCGTTACCGCAGCGGGAACATCTGCGGGACAGCTGCAAATATTACAATCATTAATAATAAACAAGGTGATACCAAAACACAAAAAACCGTGGTGATAGCTGTCGGCTTCGCCTGGGTGTGCCTGTCGGTGACGCCTGTCGGAAAACGAGTTTTCCTCCGTGTCGTCCCCATCATCCCCACCGTCATGCACGGCATGACGACAGCAGCCACGACGGTAAAAAAAGCAGCCCTTGGCCGTTCAAAAACTCCGCCGTTGGCGGTACAAAAACAGCAGCTTGTCGACGACCCTCCCAACTCTCCCAAGGGGCGGGAGTTCATTCTTGCTGCGTTTGTGGAGGTTGTGGTAGCTCTCATTTCTCTTGGTGAAGGCTCTGCTGGGGTTTTCCTTGGCTGGCTCGTAACGTATGTCACGTGGTCTCGTATCAATTGTTACGTGCTCACGTGCCTTATGTCACGAGCCCTCGTGTCAAATGTTACGAGCCGGCGAGGGTGCCCTCGGGGGTGTAGAGATGCCCTTGCGTGATGCGCACCGTCCGTCAACGGCATCCACACCGGCCGCTATCGACATCCACACCGTACGGTATCGACATCGTTATTGGCCGATGCGCATAGCACGTGATGGTCGCGACGACAAGGAGGAAAACTCGTTTTCCGACGGGCGGTGACACCAGCTCCACCAAGGCGAAGCCGCCAGCAGATGCTGCGGTTTTTTGTGTTTTGTCGTTACCTTATTTAATATTAGGGGTTGTGGCATTTGTCATCGGCTTGCTGATTTTTCTGCTGCGGTAACGCCTTCGGCTAATCGCAACTCCTACAGAGTTGCTACAATTGAGGGGATTATTACCCAGGGTAGAGGTGCTTCGCCCCTCAACCCTGGGCTATGAAATCGCAACTCCTACAGAGTTGCCGGAAGAAAGCCCCATCCTGGCCTTCCCCAAGGGGAAGGAAAACAATGTCAATGGATTCGTATATGAATGGACATTTGTTCTCTCTTGATGATTATGCCTCGCCAATCTCCTCACTTTATCTTTCCGCGACGCACAGCATAACGCCGATGACCTTCGGTTCAGCGTTGCCGTAGGATATAAACACGCCAATAAACCCTATTCCGCAACTCGTCAAGGGAATAAGGATAAGCATAAAACACCTGGTATATAATTGATTGGATCACTCTCCCTTTGGGGAGAGCTGGAGAGGGGCTTTCCAAGGGGCCTTACTCAAGCAGCAGCAACTCTGACGGAGTTGCGTTTCCCCAGCCCAGGGTTGCGGGCGTAGTCCGCTACCCTGGGTAGACAACCCACCAGACTGGCAACTCTGTAGGAGTTGCGCTTAGCCGTAGGCGTTATAAACCAAGGGGTCTTCCCTGTTCCTTGAATATATCATCAATAATATAAACAAAAAGATTTGCCCCTTTTCAGGGCTTTGCCCTATGCGTCAGTGTATGTCGGGAAATATCTCGAGAGCGAGCTCTCGGATATTCTCCGCCATACCCCGCCGCGCCTGCCTGATGGCAGGCTGAAAAGGGGCAAATACAAAAAGTCCGCCGTTGGCGGTAAAAAAAGTCCGGCTACGCCGGTACAAAAAAGAGATTACCTCATAAATCACATATTGGTGGTTTATATAACCTACAATCATTAACCCGCTGCTGCCCAAGTGATGGATGGGGAAAAACACCGCTATCCACCCCAAACACAGCAAGCAGGAACTCCCGCCCAATGGGGATGGCAAGAGAGGGGCTTTCAATGGAATGTTTTTTTACCGCCAACGGCGGACTTTTTGAACGGCCAAGGGCCGCTTTTTTTACCGTTGTGGCTGCTGGCGTCATGTCGTGCATGACGGTGGTGATGGTGGTGACGATGAGGAGGAAAACTCGTTTTCCGACGGGCGTTACCACCAGCTCCACCAAGGCGAAGCCGCCAGCAGCTGCAGCGGCTTTTTATATTTTGTCGTTACCTTATTTAATATTAGGGGTTGTGGCATTTGCTATCGGCCTGCTGATTTTTCTGCTGCGGTAACGCCTTCGGCTAATCGCAACACTTACAGCGTTGCTACCCTTTTTTGTATCAATACCCAGGGTAGAGGTGCTTCGCCCCTCAACCCTGGGCTGTGAAATCGCAACTCCTACAGAGTTGCCGGAAGAAAGCCCCATCCTGGCCTTCCCCAAGGGGAAGGAACACACTGTCAATGGTTTCGATGATGAATGGGCATTTGTCCTGTCTTGATGAATATGCCTTGATAATCGCCGCATTTTACTTTTCTGCCTCTTGCCTTTCCGCGCCGGCGTACTGCGTTCCGTCTCATCGTTGGGTCATAGAAAAGAGAATGGGCGCCATCTTGTTTGGCGCCCATTCGTTTCCCACGATGATAGTGGGTAGTGTTACGAGTCTATCTTTTGATTTGTTTGTTCACTCTCACCCTGCGGAGAGCCGGAGAGGGCTTCCCCTTCGGCAGAGCCTGGATGAGGGCTGTCAGGAGTCAACTATCTCTGCTTCTTGGGTCGGCGTCTTGCCCATCCCTCTTCACTGAAGTCGGGCTCTTCGCCTCTTAGGTTTACCGCTTTGCCGTTGATGAGATTGCGCCAGTCGTCGCGTCCATGCTGCTGACGGTCTGTGCGGCGCTCGCGGTTGGGTCGGCGGTCGCCTCTCTCGTCTCTGCGCTGTGGGCGACCCTCTGCGCGCGACCCGCGGGCTGCTCTGCCGTGTCCGGCTTCGTCAGCCTCGTTGCAGCGCACCTCACGACCCTTGTATACCGTGCCGTTGAGGGCGCGCATCACGCGCTGAGCATCGTCTTGTGGCACCTCGATATAGGCAAACTTGGAGAGCAGGTCTATGTGTCCCACCTCCTGTCGTCCACCCTTGACGTGGCGGTTGATGTACTGCATCACCTCGCCGGGGTAGAAGCCGTCGGCCTTGCCCAGATTGATGAAAAGACGGGTGTAGCCAGCCTCTGCCTTGCGCGGCCCACGCTGGCGGTCGCTCTGGCGGCCCTTGCTGCCAGCCTCTGCGCTGCGGCGCTGTGTAGAGGGTCGCTCTATCTCTGGCGCGTTCTTGTAGTACTCGAGGAAGCGGCCGAAGGTCACTGCCACCATCTTCTTGAGGATGTCCTCCTTGTCTATATACTCAAACTGTCGGTTTATTTCGTCCATATAGAGAGCTATCTGCTCTTCGTCTACATCGGTCTTCATGATGTCGTCCATCACCTTGTACAGCTGCTTCTTGCATATCTCCTCGGCGGTGGGCAGTGTGCCGTCGACGAAGTCCTTGCCGATGACGCGCTCTATGTTGCGCACCTTAGACTTCTCTCGGGTGTGTATGATGGAAATCGAGGTACCCTTCTTTCCGGCTCGGCCTGTGCGTCCGCTGCGGTGGGTGTAGTTCTCTATATCGTCGGGGAGTCCGTAGTTGATGACATGGGTGAGGTCGCTCACGTCGAGTCCTCGTGCAGCCACGTCGGTAGCCACGAGCAGCTGCACCGTGTGCTGGCGGAACTTCTGCATCGTCAGGTCGCGCTGCTGCTGCGAGAGGTCACCGTGCAGCGCTTCGGCGTTGTAGCCATCGCGTATGAGCTTGTCGGCTATCTCCTGTGTCTCGACCTTGGTGCGGCAGAAGATGATGGCGAAGATGCGTGGGTAGAAGTCTACCACGCGCTTGAGAGCCAGATACTTGTCCTTGGAGTGCACCATATAGTAGATATGGTTGACGTTTTCGGCACCCTCGTTGCGCGAGCCTACCACTATCTCCTTGTAGTCGTGCAGATAGTTGCGTGCTATGCGCTCTATCTCCTTGCTCATGGTGGCCGAGAAGAGCAGCGTGTTGCGGTCTTCGGGCACTCCCTCGAAGATGGCGTTGATGCTGTCGGTGAAACCCATATTGAGCATCTCGTCGGCCTCGTCGAGCACCACGTTGCGCACATGGTCGAGACGCGCCACGCCACGGTGCATCAGGTCGATGAGTCGTCCGGGGGTAGCCACGATAATCTGCACGCCATGGCGCAGGGTGCGTATCTGCGCCTCGATGGACGCGCCGCCATATACCGCCACGATATGCACTCCGGGCATATACTTGGCAAAGTCGTTGAGGTCGTCGGCTATCTGGAGGCACAGTTCACGCGTGGGGCTCAGGATGAGCGCCTGCGTCTCCTTGCTTGTAGGGTCGATGCGCTGGAGCACGGGAATACCGAAGGCTGCCGTCTTGCCGGTGCCGGTCTGTGCCAGGGCTATCACGTCGTTGCGGTTGCCCAAGAGATACGGGATTACTTCTTCCTGGACGGGCATGGGGTGCTCAAATCCAAGTTCGCTGATGGCGCGGCGAATGTCCTCGCTCACGCCCAATTCTTCAAATGTCTTCAATGTTTTTTCCTATTAATGATGAATAATCATGGAAGGCGCCTCACCCTCCCAGCCATTAATAGGGTGTATGACCTTCATGTATATAAAACCCACAAGCAGCGCGCCCGCTGCAGTAAATTCGATGCAAAGGTACACAAAAATCAATGAATGACAATCGTTTTTGCGGGAAAAGTGATTGCCACGGCGCAAAAGTTGGTCTATATCAAGTGTGGGGGTGCTGCTTTTTCTGCTGGGTAACGCCTACGGCTAATCGCAACTCCTACAGAGTTGCTATCCTTTTTTGTATCAATACCCAGGGTAGAGGTGCTTCGCCCCTCAACCCTGGGCTATGAAATCGCAACTCCTACAGAGTTGCCGGGAGCGCGTACCGTCCACAGCGCATTTTGCTTATTTACTACCACCGCATGGGCGTACACAAACGAGCCCATCACAGCGTTCTACGATGGCAATATAATAACGGCAAAACAAATAAGCCACAACTGGTTAGCACTCTCTCCTCTTGGGGAGAGCTGGAGAGGGGTCTTCCAAGGAGCCTTACTCAAGCAGCAGCAACTCTGACGGAGTTGCGTTTCCCCAGCCCAGGGTTGCGGGCGTAGTCCGCTACCCTGGGTAGACGACCCACCAGCCTGGCAACTCTGTAGGAGTTGCGCTTAGCCGTAGGCGTTATAAACCAGGGGGTCTGCCCTGTTCCTTGTATATGCCATCAATAAAAGAAACAAAAAGATTTGCACCTTTTCAGGGCTTTGCCCTATGCGTCCGTGCGTGTCGGATAATATCTCGAGAGCGAACTCTCGGATATTCTCCGCCATACCCCGTCGCGCCTGCCTGATGGCAGGCTGAAAAGGGGCAAATACAAAAAGTCCGCCGTTGGCGGTAAAAAAAGTCCGGCTACGCCGGTACAAAAAAGAGATTACCCCATAAATCACATATCGTTGGTTTATATAACCTACAATCATTAACCCGCTGCTGCCCAAGTGATGGAAAGGGGAATACACCGCTATCTCCCCAAACACAGCAAGCAGGAACTCCCGCCCATTGGGGATGACAGGGGATGGGCTTTCAATGAAATGTTTTTTTACCGCCAACGGCGGACTTTTTGAACGGCCAAGGGCCGCTTTTTTTACCGTTGTGGCTGCTGGCGTCATGCCGTGCATGACGGTGGTGATGGTGGTGACGATGAGGAGGAAAACTCGTTTTCCGACGGGCGTTACCACCAGCGCCACCAAGGCGAAGCCGCCAGCAGTTGCTACGGCTTTTTGTGTATTTGGTATCACCTTATATAATATTAGAGGTTGTGGCATTTGCCATCGGCCTGCTGATTTATCTGCTGCGGTAACGCCTTCGGCTAATCGCAACACTTACAGCGTTGCTACCCTTTTTTGTATCAATACCCAGGGTAGAGGTGCTTCGCCCCTCAACCCTGGGCTGTGAAATCGCAACTCCTACAGAGTTGCCGGAAGGAAGCCCCATCCTGGCCTTCCCCAAGGGGAAGGAACACAATGTCAATGGATTCGTTTATGAATGGACATTTGTTCTCTCTTGATGATTATGCCTCGCCAATCTCCACTCTTTACCTTTCCGCGACGTATAGCATAACGCCAGTGACCTTCGGTTCAGCGTTGCCGTAGGATATAAACACGCCAATGAACCCTATTTCGGCCCTCATCAAGGGGGTGGGGAGGAGAGTAAAATCATTGGTATATAATTGGTTTGCGCTCTCTCCCCTTGGGGAGAGCTGGAGAGGGGCTTTTGGAGAGCTGGAGAGGGGCTTTTGGAGAGCTGGAGAGGGGCTTTCGTGCTTATGGTTACAACCTACACAATAATCTCCCTGTACACCTCCATCATCGCGGTGCCCATGACCTCGACCGAGAACCGGGTCTCTATGAGATGGCGGGCGTTGCGGCCCATCGTCTCCAGTTCGGCTGACGAGAGGGCTACGAAGCGGGTGATGGCGTTGGCCAACGGACTGGCTCCCACCTCGATGCAGGTGCCGCTGGCGGTAGCGTCGAGCTGCTCCCAAGGCGTGGTGTTGGTGGTGATGACCGGGGTGCCCGATGCCAGCGCCTCGGCTATGGTCAGCCCGAAATTCTCAGTAAACGACGGCTGTACCACGAAGTCGGCCTCGCGCAGCAACTGCCACTTGCGGTCGCCATACGCCCCGCCGATATAGCTAACGCAGCTGGCCAGATGTCTGTCGGCAATCGCCTGCCGGAGCCGGTGTATGTCGTCGGGAGCACCCTCGCCGGCGATGACCACCCTGTAGCCGTTGAGCTGACTCTGCACACTCGCCACCGCCTCGAGCAGATGCCAGATGCCCTTGACCTGATGTATGCGACCCAGAAACAGCATCGTGTGCGACTTCTCCCAGCTGGTCTTCATCGTCACCCGAGTGATGTCTATTCCCGAGGGCACCACGGCGATATGGTCGTTGAAGCCCAACTGCCGCAGATGACGCGCCTCGCGGTCGGCTGTGGCCACCAGTACATCGGCGCTGCGCAGTGCCCGTGCCTGATAGAGATGCAGCGCGGGCCACTTGCGTGTCCAGTAATGCCGGTTCATAATCCACGGCTCGAGCATGCCGTGGGTGGTGAGCGCCACGGGCAGATGCAGCGACCGCGCCACACCCACTACGGCAGCACAGGCAGGCATCCAGCAGCAGTTGACATGCACCACTTGGGGCGCTATCGTTTCGAGCAGCGTCCTGACCTGTCGGGTCCACGCCCAGTGCCACGGCCTGTAGGGCGGCAGATAGTGCAGCGTGCAGTGGTCTATCGCCAGAGGGTTGGACGTGCGGTGGGTGAGGATGTGCAGCTGAGCCTTCGTGCCCAGCGCCTTGGCCATGAGCTGCATGTAGGTGGCGGTGCCACCCGAGCGCTGGTCGATGTCGGGTATGTAGTGGACGATGATCATGAAGGGCTGTGGGATGGGGTGGGGGTTAATGGTTGTGGTCGCCCTCCTTGTCGGCAAGATACTGGGCAAAGAGGCGCGCGGCACTCTCTACCTTGGCGGCGCAAGGGCGCTTCTTGTAGTACTCGGCGGTGCGCTCAGAGGCTACATAGGACGAGTGGGCACGCTCGTAGCCATTGAGCCCCAGCAGCTCGGCACAGATGATGGAACCGTTCTGCTGGCGCGAACGCTCGAGCAGCTGCTGTACCACGCGGTAGCATGCCGACTTGCCTTCGCGGTCGCTGCCCTCGGTCTGTCCGCAGTCGAGTCCCACGAGGATGACCAGAGCCGACACGGCGCCACACATCATGCGCATGCGGCCCACGCCACCGCCAAAACCGGCGGCTATGCGCTTGGCCATCGTGTCGTCGAGTCCGTAGAGGTCGGCAAAGGCAGCCACCACCGACTGGCAGCATCCGTAGCCCTGCATGAAGTTGTCTACCGCCTGCTCTACACGTGCGCTGAGCTGGGGAGGGAGAGTGATATTGTCGTGCATGATGATGGGTTATTCGTTGTAGAAAGTGGTAAATACCTTGACGCAATACTCGTGGTCGGCCACGCTTCCCGTCTCGCGGCAGCTGTGCATGGCCAGGATGGCGTTGCCCATGTCAACCCCTCGCAAGGGTATCGACGAGGCCAGAATGTTGCCCAGCGTGCTTCCGCCCGCCACCTCGCTGTGGTTGACAAAGCGCTGGCAGGGTACACCCGCCTTGCGGCACAGCTCGGCAAAGACTGCCGCTGTGACGGCGTCGCTGGCATACTTCTGGGCGGCATTGAACTTGATGACCGGACCACCGCCCAGCATGGGGTGGTTGGTGGGGTCGTACTTCTCGGCATAGTTGGGGTGGAAGGCGTGGGCATTGTCGGCCGAAATCATGAACGCCCGCTCTACCGCCTGGTAGTAAGCCTCTGCGGTGCCGCTCTGTGCCAGCGCTATACGCTGTAGCAGATAGGACAGGAACGGACTGCCGGCGCCCTGCTTGGTCTGCGACCCCGTCTCCTCGTTGTCAAAGATGGCGAGCACCTGCGTGGTGTCACTGTCGTGGGCAGCAGTGAGCGCTTCAAGACCAGCGTAGCACATGGAGAGGTCGTCGAGACGCCCCGAGGATATCAGCTCGTTGTGGGCACCGAAGGTGCATGCCGGCGTGGTGTCGGCGAGATAGAGGTCGAAGTCGATGATGTCGTCGCGGGTCACCGTGGCGGTGCGGTTGAGCTCTTCGACGATGAGGTTGATGAGCATATTGCCGCGCTCCAGCTCATCGTTGACGAAGCCGAGGATGGGCAGCATGTCTTTCTGCCGGTTGAGCTTGACGCCGTCGTTGACCTGGCGGTTGAAGTGGATGGCGAGGTTGCTGATCTGCATCAGCGGGCGGCGGATGTGTATCAGATGGGTGACGGGCGAGAGGGCGTCTGCGCCGCGCGTAATCACCCTTCCGGCGATGGTGAGCGGACGGTCCATCCATGTAGAGAGGATAGGGCCTCCGTAGACCTCGGTATTGAGCCTTACGATGCCGCCCTCGCCCGTCATCTCGGCGTTGGGCTTGATGCGGAAGGTAGGCGAGTCGCTATGGGCGCATATCATGTGGAAACCCTGGTCGGCAAGAGGCTTGCGACCTATGCGGAAGGCGTAGATGGAAGAGTCGTTCTTGGTGACGAAGAAGCGGTCGCCGGCGCTCACGTGGCCCAGAGGGCTGGCGGCGTCGATGCGGCGGAAACCGTGGGTTTCCAACTCATGGGTGATGTTGCGCACCGCAAGAAAGTTGACGGGCGATGCGTCCAGAAAGTGTAAGAGTCGTTGTATCATAGTTGTCATTATATATAATAATAGGTATAGGACGGACAGCGCAAACATACGCGCCCGATGCAAATGTACTAAAAAAATGGCCGTCGGTAACGAAAAAAGCAAAAAATGTAACTCCGTTTGTCAATAAAAGTGTAATTTTACCAAATGAATCAGTGCTCGTCGGGACAGACAGGGCACTTCTACCTTAAAATAACAATTACTCAAATCATAACAGACATGTTAGTATTAGCTACATTAATCTCCCTCTGTCTGGGAGGGTCAGAACTGACCAAGGCAGACGACCATCTCTCCGTGTGGTATGACCGCCCCGTAGAAATCTCCGTGCCCCAGGGCGTCAGCACTGTGCCGGCGAAGATTAACTATTCGGGTGCCAAGGGTGCCGCCAAGGACAGTCAGTCTAAAGACAATCTGCGACAGTATGTGCGCAAGGGCGAGAAAGCCCGCGAACTGCAGGGCTCGGTGTGGGAAAACTATGCCTTCCCTATGGGCAACAGCAGCCTGGGCGCCATGGTGCTCCAGTCGCCGGCTGTCGACGCCATACTGCTCAACGAGAAAAGCCTCTGGAAGGGAGGCCCCGCCTCGGGTAGCGGACCAGCCAACTACTGGCGTGCCGACCCCCACTCAGCGCGTTTCCTGCCCGATATCCGTCAGGCGTTCCTCGACGGCGACAGCCTGCGTGCCGACTCGCTCACCCGCCGCGCCTTCTCGGGAGCCATCGCCGACAATGGCACTGCCGACACGCTGCGCTTCGGTACCTTCACGACCATGGGCGAGATGTATGTCTCTACCGGTATTGCCAATGAAGACTGCAGCGACTTCCGTCGCAGTCTGCTGCTCGACAAGGCTGTGAGCCATACCTCGTTCAAGTATCAGGGTGCCACCTACCGCCGCACCTACTTTGTCTCCTATCCCGACCAACTCATGGTGATGCACTACGGCGCCAACCGTGGCAAGCGCCAGAACCTCGACTGGGTGTACAAGCCCAATCCCCACGCCACCGGCAGTTGGGCTACCGATGAGTATGGACTCGTCTATACCGCACATCTGAACAACAACAAGCTGCCCTACGTCATCCGCATCCAGGCCCGCGTCAAGGACGGTAGCGTGAAGTATGAGGACGGACACATCGCCGTGCGCGACGCCTCGGAGGTAGACTTCATCATCACCGCCGCCACCGGCTACAAGCCCAACTACTCGCCCGTGATCACCGACCCCTACACCTATTATGGCAAGGACGCCGGAGCCTGGGCGTTGCTCAGCATGAAGGGCGCCGCCGACAAGAAGTGGGGTCAGCTGCTGCGCCGCCATGTCGATGACTATACTCAGCTCTTCGACCGCGTGAGCATCGACCTGCGCCAGACGGCCGACAAGAAGGGCGGCATCGACATCCCCACCGACGAGCGCATAGACCGCTATCGCGAAGGCAAGGCCGATGCCTGGCTCGAGATGCTCTACTATCAGTTTGCCCGCTACCTCATCATCCAGTCGTCGCGAGGTGAGACCATGCCCATGAACCTTCAGGGTATGTGGAACCGTGGCGTCAAGGGTCCGTGGAACTGTGACTACCACAACAATATCAACATTCAGATGAACTACTGGCCCGTATGCTCTGCCAACCTGGCTGAGTGCTTCGAGCCTCTCAATGTCTATCTCCGCTCTATCTATGAGCCCGGACAGCGCACGGCAAAGGCCATGTACGACGCCCGTGGATGGACTGCCAACATCTCTACCAATATCTTCGGTTTCACCGCTCCCTCCAAGAGCGAGAGCGTGAACTGGAATCTTGCCGCCATCAATGGTCCCTGGCTCGCTACGCATGTGTGGGACTACTACGAATATACCCTCGACCGCGATTATCTGAAGCAGACGGCTTATCCGTTGCTCAAGTCGAGCGCGCAGTTTGTGTGCGACTATCTCTGGCTCCAGCCCAGCGGACTCTACACCGCAGCCCCGTCGACCTCGCCCGAACATGGCCCTGTGGACAAGGGTGCTACCTTTGCCAATGCCGTAGCGCGCCAGTTGCTCACCGACGCCATCAGCGCCTCACGCGTATTGGGCGTAGACAGCACCGACCGTCAGGAGTGGCTGCAGGTGAGAGACAAGATAGAGCCTTACCGCATCGGCAGATATGGTCAGCTGATGGAGTGGTCGCGTGACATCGACAATCCCAAGGACGACCACCGCCACACCAACCACCTCTTCGGCCTCTTCCCCGGTCACGACATCTCTGTCAAGGCTACCCCCGAACTGGCTGAGGCTGCCCGTGTGGTGCTCGACCATCGCGGCGACTTCTCCACCGGCTGGAGTATGGGTTGGAAGCTCAACCTCTGGGCGCACCTGCGTGACGGCAACCGCTCCTATGCCCTCTTGCAGAACCTGCTGCGTACGGGCACGCTCTACAACCTTTGGGATACGCACCCGCCTTATCAGATTGACGGCAACCTGGGTGGCCTCTCGGGTATGAACGAGATGCTGCTGCAGAGCGAGGGTCGCACCATCACCCTGCTCCCCGCCTGTCCGCAGGCCTGGGACAAGGGTAGCGTCAAGGGACTCCGCGCCCGTGGCAACGTGACCGTCGATATCGACTGGACTCTCAGCGCCAACAGCCTCGCTGCCACCCTCTCTTCTCCTACTGGCGGCACCTTCGACATCGTTTTCGGCGACCGTCAGCAGACCGTTCAGCTGCCACAAGGCAAGAAGGTCAGCGTGAAGTTCTGATTGATGGCGGCGCCAGCCACGTGCAATTTTATGAAGATAGCCAAACAGTTTGAAGTAGATGTAACAGACCTTCCCAGGGAAGATAATTAGACTGATAAAATGACAACAAACAATAAAGACAACAAACTCTCAATAGAGAGCAGCGATTATGCCGAATTGCTGCGACATGCTGTCGCAGTAATTGAACAGGCACGGACAGAAATAGCCCGACACATCAATGGCTATGTGTCTACTGCCTATTGGGAGATTGGTCAAATGCTTCATGAACGCAAGATTGAAAGTGGGTATGGTGACAGCGTTGTAAGACGGTTATCAGCAGACCTGAAAGAACGATATCCGAAGATGGGTGTTTCGCCACGAAATCTGTGGTATATGAAAAAGTTCTATGAGCGTTACGCTGGGCATGATGAAAAAGTGCTACGCTCCGTTGCACTTTTGCCTTGGTCGCACAATCTGCTGTTGTTGAGCAAGGGACTGGATGATGAGACCACGCTATATTATGCGCAGGAAACCGTAACTAAAGGTTGGAATCGCGACTTGTTGCTCAATGCCATTAAACTCAAAATGTATGAGACAAAGGCATTGGTACAAGTAGACAACAATTTCGACCGCACTCTTCCTGCCGAACAAGCGCAGTATGCTAACGAGGTGTTTAGCAGCAGCTACAATCTCGGCTTCTTAGGAGTGACAAGCCCCCTTTTGGAACTTGAACTTGAAGACCGCCTTGTAAAAGCTATTACCCGTTTCCTTATGGAACTCGGCAGTGGTTTTACATTCATCGGAAACCAGCATGTGCTGGAATACAATGGCAAAGAAAGTAAGGTAGATATGCTGTTTTTCCACCGTGGACTACGCTGCCTTGTTGCTGTTGACTTGAAGATAGGTGCTTTCAAACCAGAGTATGCAGGTAAGATGAACTATTATCTGTCTCTGCTTGACCGCCTTGAACGTGGTGCAGACGAGAACCGTTCCATAGGTATCATACTTTGTGCGGAGAAAGACCGGGTAGAGGTGGAACTGGCACTTGAAGATATGGGAAAGCCTATCGGAGTGGCAGATTATCAGCTGATAGTACCGAAAGAGAAATTACAGAAAGTCCTTGCTGACGAGATAAAGGCGTTTGGTGAGGAAAAAGAAAACAAAGAATTATTATAAGCATCTAAAGAATATTGTAAGTCTCAATAGTAGTTATCAAGTATGTCTATATGGGATAGAATATTAGGAAACAGAGATGTTGACAGGTCCGTGTCGGCCTACCAGCAGGATGTTGCTCATGACCGCAAAGCCTCACATCTGGCTTTTGTGGATATAGAGTACAGTTTGCGTGACAAGAAGATACATGATATAGGCGCATTGAAGTATGACGATGCGATGTTTCATGAGACTTCCAAAGACAAGCTGCTGGAGTTTTTGAATGGCATCGATTATTTATGTGGACATAACATAGTCAATCATGATGCCAAACACCTTTTTGGTAACCAAAAGCACCAGTGGCTGTTGGTCGACACGCTGTACATGTCGCCTCTGCTGTTTCCTGAATATCCCTATCATAAGTTGGTCAAAGACGACAAACTGATAACAGAACAGCTCAACAATCCTATAAATGACTGCAAAAAAGCTCACAGTCTGTTGATGGATGAGATTGAGCGTTGGCATTCTTTTTCTGACGACAAGAAGACGGTTTATGCTTCTCTACTCTATGGTATCGCCGAATATAGAGGATTTCTCAGTATGGTCGGGGCCATTCCTGTCGAAAGCGGACAAATCGGTATTCTTATTAGAAAGGCATATAAAGGCAAAATATGTCAGCATGCAGAACTTGATAATTTCATCCGTCAATATCCCTGTGGACTGGCTTATGCCCTTGCCCTTATAGATACGACACATCCCAACTCGATAACACCGAGGTGGGTTGTTGTCAATTTCCCTGAAGTGGAGTATATATTGAAGGTACTTTGCAATACCCCATGTGAAGAAGGTTGTGACTATTGCCATGGTCGATTGGACCTTCATCGCAATTTGAAAGACTACTTTGGGTATGACCAATTCCGTACCTATGCCAACGAACCTTTGCAAGAGAAAGCTGCCCGGGCTGCTGTGCATGGTAAATCGCTGCTTGCCATTTTTCCTACAGGCGGTGGCAAGTCGCTCACATTCCAGCTGCCAGCCCTGATGGCGGGGCGTACAATCCACTCGCTGACCGTAGTGATTTCTCCTTTACAGTCTTTGATGAAAGATCAGGTCGACAACTTGGCAGATAGAGGTATAGCTGATGCAGTTACCATAAATGGGTTGTTGGATCCCATATCACGCTCATTGGCTATACAGCGTGTACAGAACGGCGAAGCCTCTTTATTGTATATCGCGCCAGAGATGCTTCGTTCGAAGACCATTGAGCGAATACTGACGGCACGTCATATAGAACGGTTTGTTATAGATGAGGCTCATTGCTTCTCTTCCTGGGGCCAGGACTTTAGAGTAGACTATCTGTATATAGGCAAGTTTATACGCAATTATCAGAAAAGCAAACAGTGTAAGTATCCCATACCTGTCTCTTGCTTTACGGCCACTGCCAAACAGAAAGTGATACAAGATATCTGTGATTATTTTAAGAATGAACTGGATATCGACCTCGAACTGTTTGCCTCCTCTGCATCGCGTACGAATCTCCGTTATTCTGTTGTTCATGCAGATACAGATGAAGATAAATATAATAAATTGAGGGCATTGATAGCAGAGTCTGACTGCCCCGCAATTGTATATGTCTCGCGAACCAAGCGCACTAAAGACTTGGCAGACAAACTGACCCGTGATGGATTTAGGGCTCTGCCTTTTAATGGCAAAATGAACTCAGATGAGAAAATTGCCAATCAGGAAGCATTTATGAGTGACCGTGTGCGCGTGATTGTGGCTACATCTGCGTTTGGTATGGGAGTCGACAAGAAAGATGTTGGCTTGGTAATTCACTATGATATCTCTGATTCGCTTGAAAACTATGTACAGGAGGCGGGAAGAGCTGGGCGTGACCCGCATTTGTATGCTCGCTGCTACGTGTTGTATAGCGATGGAGATTTGGACAAGCACTTTGTGCTGCTCAATCAGACCAAACTTAGTATCAGTGAGATTCAACAGGTGTGGCGAGCGGTCAAGTATCTTACCAAACAACGCATGCGTACATGTTGCTCTGCCTTGGAGATAGCCCGCCAGGCAGGATGGGATGATTCGGTGTCAGATATAGAGACGCGTGTAAGGACTGCCCTTTCAGCCTTGGAGCAAAGTGGATATATAGAGCGAGGCAACAATGTTCCTCATGTTTATGCGACTGGAATCACGGTTAAGAATATGGACGAGGCCCGGCAACGCATTACCAATTCCCATCTCTTCTCAAGCGACGAGGTGGACAGCGTTGTGCGTATCATCAAATCGCTCATTACCCAAAAATACATTACGCGAAGCCAAGACCAGGAGGCCGAGTCTCGTATTGACTATCTGGCAGATATGTTGGGGTTGAGCAAGCGTGAGGTCATTTCCGCTGTAGAGCGCATGCGTCAAGAGGGAATATTGGCTGACAACAGAGATATCGCAGCTTATCTGCAAGATGTTGGCGAGACAGATAGAAAGTCGCACATGCTGTTGGAGAGATTTGCGCGGCTGGAAAGATACATTATTAATAGTATACCTGACAATAGTCTGCAGATCTCCTGCAAGCAGCTTAACGACAATGCCATAAATGACGGTATAACTACCTCCAAGGAGAAAGATATCCGTACTCTGCTTTATTTCCTGTCGGTTAAAGGTTATACGCACAAAAAGGAAGACGGGGCCCACAACCTCATGTTGGAGCGTTTGGCCAATATAGAGGAAACCCTAACACGTATAGACAAGCGTCTTGCCATTTGTCGCTATGCTATAGATTGGCTGTATAGATTGGCTAAAGAGCAGTCTAAGGATTCTGACGACAAGTGTGCGGTGTCTTTTTCTGTTGTGGAGTTGGTTAAGTCGATGATGTCTGGCGAACAGTCTCTTTTCAATGACTTTAAGGACCTGCAAATAGAAGAGGTGGAAGAGGCTTTGCTGTATCTGTCAAAGATAGGAGCCCTCAAACTGGAAGGAGGGTTCCTGGTATTGTATAACGCCATGGACATACGTCGTGTCAAGGATGCCAAGTTGAGATACAAGATGGAAGACTATCGTATGCTCGATGCCTTCTACAAGCAGAAAATCCAGCAAGTACATATTGTGGGCGAGTATGCCAATCTTATGGTTAAAGATTATGATGCGGCGCTGCGCTATGTACAGGATTATTTTCAGATGGACTATCGCCAGTTCATATCCAAATACTTTAAGGGTGAACGACAGGATGAAATTCAGCGCAATCTTACACCAGAAAAGTATCACCAGCTATTTGGACAATTGTCTGCCAAGCAGAGAGAGATTATAACGGACAAGGAATCACGGTGTATCGTGGTTGCTGCTGGTCCCGGCAGTGGGAAAACTCGTGTGTTGGTTCATAAATTGGCTTTCCTCCTGTTACTTGAAGATGTCAAGCACGAACAGCTTCTTATGCTCACTTTCTCTCGTGCTGCTGCTACCGAATTCAAGCAACGCCTGCTGGCCCTCATAGGCAACGCCGCCCATTTTGTTGAAATTAAGACCTTCCACTCGTATTGTTTTGACTTGCTCGGACGAGTAGGCAATCTGGATGAGGCCAATAATGTGGTGGCTACTGCTGCAGAGATGATAACGAGTGGTGATGTGGAGCCATCCAAGATAGGCAAGACGGTCTTGGTCATTGATGAGGCGCAGGATATGGGCCCCGACGATTTTGCCTTGGTCAAGGCTCTTGTCGAAAACTTCGAGGATATGAGAGTCATTGCTGTCGGTGATGATGACCAGAATATCTTTGAGTTCAGAGGGGCTAATTCTGAGTATATGCGTCAATTGTCTATGTTGCCTGGTGGGCGTATGGTCGAAATGACCGAGAATTACCGCAGTGCGCGCCAGATAGTCAATGTTGCCAACAGGTTTGTCCGCAATATCAATTGTCGTATGAAGCAGACTCCTATTATATCCATGCAAGAGAATGAGGGGTGGGTAGGAGTAGTGCATTACTGTTCCAAGTATATTTATCAGCCCTTGGCTGATGATTTGATATCCCATTTGGGAAATGGCTCCACGTGCGTCCTTACACAAACCAATGAGGAGGCTGTAATCATGGTTGCCTTATTGCGTAAACGAGGCGTCTCCTGCGAACTGATACAGTCGTTGGAAGGATTTCGCATGTGGAATTTGGCAGAGATGAGGTATTTCTTGAGGCAGATAAGCAACAATTCACATACGCCGATGGTGAGTGATGACATTTGGGAAATGGCCAAGCGAAAAACGTTTGACAAATATGCCAAGAGTCAAAGCCTTGTATATGTGCGGCAATGCATCAGCCTCTTTGAGCAAACCAATAAAAGCAAATACTTGACAGACTTTAGAGAGTTCGTCTTTGAGTCTTCCGTAGAGGATTTTTGTGATATCTCCCACTCTAAGGTTGTTGTTTCTACGATACATAAGGCTAAGGGCAGGGAGTTTGATGATGTCTATATGCTTATAAATGGTACCCATAAGGTTAATGATGACCTTATGCGGCGTTATTATGTAGCGATGACAAGAGCCAAGAAGAAGCTCTTTATCCACACTACTACCAATATGTTTACCGGCATCGGTGCCAGCCGTATAGAGTTTAATCAGGAGGATTATCCTATGCCTGAAGAAGTGGTATTGCAACTGTCACACAAGGACGTAAATTTAGGTTTCTTCAAAAGTAAAAAGGCAGAAATACTCTCCTTGCTCAGCGGTATGGACTTGGAGTATCGGGATGGGATGTTGTTTGACCTGTCCCACAGGTGTATGGCAAAGCTATCGGTAGCTATGATGGCCAAATTGGCCGAATGGAATGAAAAGGGTTATAATGTCAAGGGCGCGTCTGTCCGCTTCATAGTGGCGTGGAAACCTAAGGATGCGCCAAAGGAAGAGAGCGAAACCGCTGTCTTGTTGGCAGATTTATATCTTGTCCGTAACTGATATATTATGCTGATATACATCAAGCAGGGCTGGGTTCCTCGTTCGGAACCCAGCCCTGCTGGCGTATGGGGGTCTGCCGTGCTTGGGCAGACTGTCGATGGCTTGATGGCCTTTGTCGGTCTACTCTACAGTGAGCACTCCGCGCAGGGGGAGATTGTCTGACGAACCGCCGACCATGATGTCGAAGTCGCCGGGTTCTACCACACTCTTCATATTGCGGTCTATGATGGCGAGGTCTTCGGCGGTGAGGATGAATTCCACCTTGCGGGTCTCACCCTTGGCTATAGACAGACGGTCAAACTTCTTGAGTTGCAACAGCGGCTGCGACACCGACGCCACCTGGTCGTGGATGTAGAGCTGAGCCACTTCCTCGCCGTCGCGCTCACCTACGTTCTTGACATCGAAGGTGACGCTGTAGGCATCGCCCTTCTTGGCGATGGCGAGGTTGCTGTAGGCAAACTGCGTATAGCTTAGGCCATAGCCGAAGGCATAGAGTGGCGCTGCCGACATTTCCACGTAGTTGTGGGGCTTGGGAGCGCGCTTGTTGTAATATACAGGAAGCTGACCCACGTTGGCAGCTACCGAAATGGGCAGACGGCCGGCGGGATTGTAGTCGCCGAAGAGCACGTCGGCCACGGCGGTACCACCCTCCTGACCGGGATAGTAGGCGGTGAGCAGCGCGTCGGCATTGGCGGCAGCCCACGACTTGTCCATAGGACGACCCTCGATATAGATGACCACCATGGGTTTGCCTGTCTTGCGCAGCGATTGGAGCAGCTCCATCTGGCGACCCAGCAGCGAGAGCGTGGCGCGGTCGTAGCCTTCGCCGCAGTCCATGTCGCTTACCGACTTGACATCGGCCTCGGCAGCACCGGTAGCCTTGTAGCTCGTCTTGAAGTCGCGGGCACTCGAGCCACCCACAACTGCCACCACCACATCAGCGCGGCGGGCAGCTTCTACGGCAGCCTCGATGTTGCAGTTGTTGGTGTCGCGCACGGCACAGCCCTTGACATATTCCACCTGACCCTCGCCTATCTTGGCCTTGATGCCCGCCAGCACGGTCTTCACCTTTCCGTCGGGTTGAGGCGAGGTATAGTCGCCCAACATATTATATGCGTTGTCGGCGTTGGGGCCTACCACTGCCACGCGCATATCGCGGCGCAGCGGCAGCGTATTGTCCTTGTTCTTGAGCAGCGTCACCAGTTTGCGGGCGGCGTCGAGAGCCACGGCGGCATTGTCGGCACAGCCCACTTCGGCCGCTGCCTTGACGTCGACATAAGGATGCTCGAAGAGGCCCATCTCAAACTTGAGCCTCAGGATGCGGCCACAAGCCTGGTCTATCTCCTTCTCGCTCAGTTTGCCATCCTTGACGGCGGCGATGAGCTGTGCGTAAGCCTTGCCACCCAGGTCTTCGTCCACTCCGGCACGCAGCGCCATCACGCCAGCCTCCTGCAGGTCGCGCGCCACATGGTGGGTCTCCCAGATGCCGTCGATGCTGTAGAGGTCGGAAACGACAAAGCCACGGAAGCCCCATCGGCGGCGCAGGATGTCATTGTAGAGCTCGCCGCTGGCTGTCGAGGGGATGCCGTCGAGAGAGTTGTAGGATGTCATGACCGAGAGGGCGCCGGCGTCGACAGCCTTCTTGAACGGGGGGAAGAAGGTCTGCAGCAGGTCACGCTCGCCCACGATAGAGGGGTTGCCGTTCTGGCCGCCCTCAGTGGTGCCATAGGCGATGAAGTGCTTCAGCGTGGCGAGGGTGGCGTAGGGGGCCGACAGTTTGCCGCCTCCCAGTCCGCGCACGATGGCTGCGCCCATCTCGCCCGTCAGCACGGGGTCTTCGCCATAGCTCTCCTCGACGCGCGACCAGCGTGGGTCGCGCGAGATGTCGAGCACGGGGCCGTAGCTGATGTGTGCGCCCTGCAGACGCACCTCCTTGGCGGTGACGCGGGCGGCAGCCTCGGCTGTGGCTGTCGACCATGTGGCAGCCATACCCAGTCCGGTGGGAAATACGGTGGTGCCTATCGCCATGTGGCCGTGGGGTGCCTCTTCGGCGAGGAAGAGTGGGATGCCCAGACGGGTGTGCTCTATCACGTAGCGCTGCAGTGCGTTGCCCGCCTTGGCTGCCAGCGTGGGCGTGAGTCCGGTGGCGAGCGACTTGCGTGTCCAGGGACAGGCGCGGTAGGTGGCCCACAGCATGCCGATGTTGCCCTCGGCGATGTCCTTCATGAATGTGGACGAGGGCACCACCTTGTTGCCCTTGATGTCGTAGTAGTTCCAAGCCAGGGTGCAGCGCAGCTGTCCTACCTTTTCCTCGAGCGTCATGCGCGACAGCAAGTCGCTCACGCGCTCTTCGATGGGCAGCGAGGCGTTGCGGTAGGGCAACTTCGGCTGCGCCATCATCTGGATGCCGGCCATGCAGACGATGGCTGCGGTCATAATCAATCTTTTCATATAGGTCAATATTTATTAGATGTTATCTGATAATCACTTGCTGGTAAGCTATCTTCTCACCGGCATTCACCATGCGGGTGGCACGCAGCTGCACGTAGCGGCAGTGGGTGGGAGTGAAGAATACTTCCTGCATCACGGGGTTGTTGCGTATGTTGGAGAACTCGCCTTCAGCCACGCGCTGCATGGCGTCTTTCTCCATACCGGCATATATCTCATAGTTGGCCACGAGTCCCTTGCGGTCGTCGCCCTGCTGGGGCAGATAGCGCAAAGAGCCTATCTCCTGCTCGCCGCCCAGGTCAAAGGTGACCACGTTGTCGCCCTCGGCGGTGGCGGTGAAGTCTACGCCCTTCACCTCTTCCTTCTTTTCCTCCGCGCCCTTGGTCTCGGGGGCGAGATAGGCAGCCACGGTGCTCAGACAGATGGGGCCGCGCATGGCGTCGAAGCTGATGCGGATCTGGCGCGTCTCAATCGTGGCAAAGCGCAGCAGACGCTTGTAGCCCACGGTGGTAGTCTCTTCGCCCACGGAGAGCGGAGCCCACTCCTTGCCCTTGAGGTAAGACACGCTGAAGCGCTGTACGCGCTGCCCCAGGGGGATATACTCCTGCAGCATCAGTCGGTTGAGGCGCGTATTGCGGGGCAGGGTGATGGTGAGTTGGGCCTTGTCGGTGCCGTCGCTGATGCTCCAGTAGGTCTCATAGTTGCCGTCGGTAAGATTGGCGGTGCCCCACTGCTTGCCACGCACATTGGAGGCCTTGATTTTGGCTTTGGCCAGCAGGTCGGTCTTAAACTCGGCGCAGATGCGCTTGTGGAAGTCCACGACACGGGCTGAGTCGATGGGGTGGATGCGTCCTTCCTTGTCCACGGGCATGTTGAGCAGGAAGGTGGCGTTGTGGCCCACGCTGCGATAGTAGAGGTCGGTGAGATAGTCTACCGTCTTCACCTTACTGTCCTCGCTCTCGTGGTAGAACCATCCCGGGCGTATCGACACGTCACACTCGGCAGGAGTCCATGTGTCGCCGTCGGCGTGGCCCTGCTGCAGCTCCCAGTATCGGCTGTAGCCGGGATAGACCTCGTTGCCACGCAGGAAAGACCAGTTGGTGGCGTGGGCATAGCCTTTCTCGTTGCCCACCCAGCGACAGCCGGGGCCGCCGTCGGAGAAGATGATGGCCTGGGGCTGCAGACGCTCGACCATCTTCCACGCGCGCGGGAAATTATAATAGGTGCGGCGGTCTATCGTGCGCTCTTCGCGTGCGCCGCCGTAATAGCCGTCGCCGCCGTTGGCACCGTCAAACCATATCTCGAAGATGTCGCCATACTGGGTGAGCAGTTCTTCGAGCTGTGCGTAGAAGTACTCTACATACAGGGGAGTGCCGTAGAAAGCCTGGTGACGGTCCCAGGGCGAGAGATAGACGCCAAACTTGAGGCCGTATTTCTTGCAGGCTGCCGACAGTTCGCCCACGATGTCGCCCTTGCCGTTCTTGTAGGGGGTATTGCGCACACTGTAGTCGGTGTACTTGGTGGGCCAGAGGCAGAAGCCGTCGTGGTGCTTGGCGGTGATGATGATGCCCTTCATGCCGGCGTCGTGGAGCGTCTTGGCCCACTGCTCGCAGTCGAGGCGGGTAGGGTTGAAACTCTCCAACGGGGCGTCGCCATATCCCCACTCGCGGTTGCCAAAGGTGTTGGGACCAAAGTGGATGAAGGCATAGGTCTCCATCTGCTGCCAGGCTACCTGGTGCTTGGAGGGCAGCGGCGCGATGGGCGCCGGAGCTGTCTGGGCGGCGGCCTGGACGGCCATCACGCAGCCTAACAGTGACATTACAGTCTGCTTAATACTCATAGTTATCATTGCTTATTTGGTAAATCTCTGTTCCGAGCCCAACCATTTCACCAGGATGGGCTTCACCTGCTTGCCGTTCACCTTCACGCGCACATAGATGTGGCGGTCGGCATAGTGGCTCACAGGGGCGGTGTAGCTCACCTTGAACGTGGTGCGCTCCTTGGGCTTGAGCGTTATCTTCGAGGGCATCTTCAGCACCGTGTTGTTGGGCCATCGCTCAAACTCTACGGTCATCTCCTTGTCGGTCTCGTTAGACACGCGCTGCTCCAGCCTGTAGGTGCTGCCCTCGGCGAGCGGCGGGAAGAGGTAGACCTTGAAGCCCATGTGCAGCCCTTCGCCGAAGGCGTAGGGATAGTCCTCGCCCACGGGGTGGCGGTAGGGGATGACGTTGCCCTTGATCCATACGCGGGTGAAACCCTTGTTGCCGTCGAGGTTTAACACCACCTCCTTGCTGAATTTGCCTGGGCGCGACAGCGGGTTGAACGTCACCGTCACCTTGGCGGTCTTGCCGGGCAGGATGGGGGTCTTGGTATATTCGGCGGTGGTACATCCACACCACGAGTTGACGTCGCTGATGACCACCGGCAGTATGCTGGTGTTGGTAAATGTGAAGGTATGGCTCACCTTGCCGTCTTTCTCCTTGATGGTACCGAAGTCGTGGACACGCTTGTCATACTTGAAAGAGGAGATATACTGCGGTTCCTGCTGCGCCGTGGCGGCCATCGTGAGCGCCGCCATGAAAATCAATACGAATAATTTTTTCATTTAGGTTATATTTTATTGCAAAAGTACATCTTTTCACCCTCAATGCCAAATCATTTGGCTTATATTTTATCCGTGCCAGCCAACTAAAAGAGCCACTGCTTGCGCTATAGGCAAAGCAGTGGCTCATATGTCAATGAAAATCCTCTTTCAGGGATTACTCCTGATTGTCGTTGTGACGGGGCTGACGCTGGCCGTGACCGCGGCGCTCGCCATCGCGACGAGGACGACGCTCGCGCTCTACATAGCCTTCGGGCTTCTCGAGCAGCACACGGCGTGACAGCTTGTACTTGCCGGTCTTGGGATCTATTTCGAGCAACTTGACCTTGATCTTGTCGCCTTCCTTGATGCCGGCTTCCTCTACAGTCTCCAGGCGCTTCCAGTCAATCTCGCTGATGTGCAGCAGACCGTCCTTGCCGGGCAGGATCTCTACGAAGCAGCCATAGGGCATGATAGAGCGTACGGTACCCTCGTAGACCTCGCCCACCTCGGGAATGGCCACGATAGCCTTGATCTTGGCGAGAGCGGCGTCGATAGCGTCCTTGTTGGGAGCAGATACCTGTACCTTGCCTACGCCGTCAACCTCGTCAATGGTGATGGTGGTATTGGTATCTTCCTGCATCTGCTGGATAATCTTGCCACCAGGGCCAATCACAGCACCGATAAACTCCTTGGGTATCTCGAAGGCAACGATGCGTGGAACCTGAGGCTTCATCTCGGCACGAGGCTCGGAGATGGTCTCCATCATGCAGTTGAGGATGTGCTCGCGGCCGGCCTTAGCCTGCATCAGAGCCTGTTCGAGAATCTCGAAGCTCAGACCGTCGCACTTGATGTCCATCTGAGTGGCAGTAAGACCGTCCTTGGTACCAGTGGTCTTGAAGTCCATGTCGCCCAGGTGGTCCTCATCGCCGAGGATATCGCTCAGGATGGCGTACTTGTCCTCACCGGGGTTCTTGATAAGACCCATAGCGATACCCGAAACGGGCTTCTTCATAGGCACACCGGCATCCATCAGAGCCAGCGTACCGGCACATACGGTAGCCATAGACGACGAGCCGTTAGACTCCAGAATCTGACTTACCAGACGTACGGTGTAGGGGAAGTCGGCGGGAATCATGTCCTTCAGACCGCGCCATGCCAGATGGCCGTGACCAATCTCGCGACGGCCTACACCGCGCTGAGCCTTGGCCTCACCGGTAGAGAAGGGAGGGAAGTTGTAGTGGAGCAGGAAGCGCTGATAGCCTCTCTGCAGCACGTCGTCTACCAGCTTCTCGTCGAGCTTGGTACCCAGAGTACAGGTAGAGAGCGACATGGTCTCACCGCGCTGGAAGATGGCGCTACCGTGGGGCATGGGCAGCGGAGACACTTCACACCAGATGGGGCGGATGTCGGTAGTCTTGCGACCGTCGAGACGCTTACCCTCGTCGAGGATGCAGCGGCGCATGGCATCGCGCATCACGTCGTCGTAGTAGCGTGTGGCCTCGGCATGCTTTTCCTCGAGCTCGTCGGCAGAGAGGTCGGCATGGGCGGCGTCATATTTCTCCATAAAGTCGGCGATAATCTTGTCGAAGGCGTCCATACGGGCGTGCTTCTCCAGCGCCTGCTTGTTGACATCGTATACGGGGGCGTAGAGCTCGCTCTTGATCTGCTCGCGCAGCTCTTCGTCGTTGACCTCGTGGCAGTACTCGCGCTTCACGTCCTTGCCCAGTTCCTTGGACAGCTCGTCCTGCAGCTCGCACATAGGCTTGATGGCCTCGGCAGCAGCCTTGAGGGCGCCGATGAGGTCTTGCTCAGATACTTCCTTCATCTCGCCTTCCACCATCATGATGTTGTCCTTGGTGGCACCTACCATCAAGTCCATATCGGCCTCTTCCATCTGCTGGAAGGTGGGGTTGATGACAAACTCGCCGTTGATGCGGGCTACGCGAACCTCAGAGATAGTGTGCTCGAAGGGAATGTCGGAGCAGGCCATAGCGGCTGATGCGGCAAAACCGGCAAGAGCGTCGGGCTGGTCTACACCGTCGGCAGAGAGCAGCATAACCTGTACATACACTTCAGCATGGTAGTTGGAGGGGAAGAGGGGACGGAGGGCACGGTCGACCAGACGAGAGGTAAGAATCTCGTTGTCACTTGCCTTGCCTTCACGCTTGGTGAAACCGCCGGGGAAACGGCCTGCGGCACTGTACTGCTCGCGATAATCTACTTGCAAAGGCATAAAATCTGTACCCGGAACTGCGTCCTTAGCTGCACAAACAGTTGCCAAAAGCACGGTGTTGCCCATACGGAGTACTGCGGCACCGTCAGCCTGTTTTGCAACCTTTCCGGTCTCAATTGTGATGGTTCTTCCATCAGGCAATTGAACTGTTTTCGTAATTACGTTCATCTAAAAAATGTTATTGTTTTAATTTTTGCATCTAAAAATCCCTTTCTTCCTACTCGTGATGTGGTCGAAATGAGCCATTTTTAAATTTCCGTGCAAAGGTTGTACTGCCGCTTGTGTAGCGTATAGAAAAGCGCGCCGGTGATATAGGCCACTCCCTCGGCGATAAGCCATACCACTGCCGAGGTACTCACGGCATCCATCAGCGGCTTGAAGGCTGCCAGCAC
>NZ_NPJL01000054.1:0-326 GCF_002251325.1 Prevotella sp. P4-67 | reverse complement strand
TAAACTAGCCAAGTCTACACGGCATGGCAATATGCAGTGTAGACTTTAATCCAGGAAGAAAGTTTGCACACCGATGGATCTTTTTCAAATAGGCATAATGAAGAGATATATGATAGGAACTATGTATATATGATGGTCTTTTCAGAAACAGGAGAACTAATGAAATACTACAGACATAAGGAATATGAATAATGCAGGCTAAACTAGCCAAGTCTACACGGCATGGCAATATGCAGTGTAGACTTTAATCCAGGAAGAAAGTTTGCACACCGATGGATCTTTTTCAAATAGGCATAATGAAGAGATATATGATAGGAACTATGTAT